>NZ_JAIXMK010000159.1:0-7831 GCF_020328095.1 Streptomyces sichuanensis | reverse complement strand
CACCTGCTCGGTGACGTTGGCCAGGTGGAAGTAGGTCGAGAAGGCCCGGACGAGCTTGGCGGCCGTCTCCGGGTCGGTCCGCGCCAGCAGGTCGGCCGCTGCCTCGCCGTCCGTACGGGTCAGCGCCCGCACCCGCTCCACCAGATCGAGGAGCTCCTCACCCTCTTGGCGGACCAGCGTCTCGCCGAGGAGATCACCGAGTCGGCGGATGTCGGCGCGCAGGGCGGCGTTGGTGTTGTCGGCACTGCTCACAGGTGCGGCTCCTTGCGGTGTTTCCGAGCACTTGGAGGGGTGGCGGACCGCGCTGTCCGACGCCCCCAGCATAGGTCTCCGCACGACGCGCGGTCGTCCGCGGCCTCTTGCCGAGCTCCGGCGCCCTGCCATACTTACGAAGCCGTAGGTTACGGAACCGTAGCCATGCTCCGAGCCCCATGAGGGAACCCATGACTGCAAGCCCCGACGTGATCGAAGACGCGCCGAAGGCCCAGGAGACCCCGCTGCCCGCCGGCACGCTGGGCAGTGACAGCAAGCGTTCGATCGAGCAGATCACGCTGCTGCTCTTCATCATCGTTCCGTTCCTCGCGTTGCTCGCGGCGGTCCCGCTGGTCTGGGGCTGGGGCGTGAGCTGGCTCGATCTGGGACTGCTGGTGGCGATGTACTACATCGGCTGCCACGGCATCACGATCGGCTTCCACCGCTACTTCACACACGGTGCGTTCAAGGCCAAGCGGCCCCTGCGGATCGCGCTGGCGGTCATGGGCTCGCTGGCGGTGGAGGGGCCGCTGGTGCGCTGGGTGGCGGACCACCGCAAGCACCACAAGTTCTCGGACGCCGAGGGCGACCCGCACTCGCCGTGGCGGTTCGGCGAGAGCGTGCCCGCGCTGATGAAGGGCCTGTGGTGGGCCCACGTGGGCTGGATGTTCGACGAGGAGCAGACGCCGCAGCAGAAGTACGCGCCGGACCTGCTCAAGGACCCGGTCATCCGCCGGATCTCGCGCCAGTTCGTGCTGTGGACGACGGTGTCGCTGCTGGTGCCGCCGCTGGTCGGCGGCCTGGCGACGTGGTCGTGGCAGGGTGCGGTGACGGCGTTCTTCTGGGGTTCGCTGGTTCGGGTGGCGCTCCTGCACCACGTGACGTGGTCGATCAATTCGATCTGCCACGCCGTCGGCAAGCGCCCGTTCAAGTCGCGCGACCGTTCGGGCAACGTGTGGTGGCTGGCGGTGCTCTCGTGCGGTGAGTCGTGGCACAACCTCCACCACGCCGATCCGACGTCGGCGCGGCACGGCGTGCTGAGGGGCCAGCTGGATTCCAGCGCCCGGCTCATCCGCTGGTTCGAGAAGGCGGGCTGGGCGTACGACGTGCGCTGGCCGGACGCGGCCCGCATCGCGTCCCGGCGGCAGAGCCGGGCGTGAGGACGAGACCGGTGCTGCCCGGGGGTGCCCTCGGCGGTGGCCGGGGGAGGCATGATTGACAGGTGGCGATCGACAGCAGTACCACCGGTGACAATGACCTGCCCCCTACCCCGGGGGGCAGGCGCGCGCGGCCCCGCCGGGTGCGGATGACCGGCGCCGAGCGCCGTGAGCAGCTGCTGGACATCGGTCGCACGCTCTTCGCCGAGCGGGGCTTCGAGGGCACGTCGGTGGAGGAGATCGCGGCGAAGGCCGGGGTCTCCAAGCCGGTGGTCTACGAGCACTTCGGCGGCAAGGAGGGGCTGTACGCGGTGGTCGTGGACCGCGAGATGCGGCAGCTGCTGGACATGGTGACGGGCGCCCTGACCGCGGGTCACCCGCGCGAGCTCCTCGAACAGGCGGCCTTCGCCCTGCTGGACTACATCGAGAAGTCCACGGACGGCTTCCGCATCCTCGTCCGCGACTCCCCCGTCGCCCAGTCGACGGGGACGTTCGCCTCGCTGATCAGCGACATCGCCACCCAGGTCGAGGACATCCTGGGGCTGGAGTTCAAGGCCCGCGGCTTCGACCCCAAGCTGGCCCCGCTCTACGCCCAGGCCCTGGTGGGCATGGTGGCCCTGACGGGCCAGTGGTGGCTGGACGTCCGCAAGCCGAAGAAGGCCGAGGTGGCGGCGCACCTGGTGAACCTGGCCTGGCACGGCCTGGACGGCCTGGAGGCCAAGCCGCGGCTCGTGGGACACCGCAAGAACTGAGGGGGCGGGCCCTTGCGGCCCGGGCGGTCGGGGCGGTCAGGGCTTCGTGATCGCCTCGCCGATGACGAAGCCCTTGGCCGGGCCGCCGGGGATGACGGCGTCGGTGCCGTAGGGGACGCGCTGCTCGCCTGCGTAGGCGGCCCTGTCGGGGTCGGGCTCGGTCAGCAGGACGACCGCGCCGTCACCGTCGAAGTCGTCGATGAGGACGTAGAGCGGGATGCCCGCGCGGGCGTATTCGCGGCGCTTGCGGACGCGGTCGCGCTGCACGTTCCGCCAGCCGGGCGAGACCACTTCGACGACGGCCTCGATGTCGGCTGCGGCGACGCCCAAGTCTTCCTCGTCGGGAATCTCGTCCACATCGACCAGCGCGACGAAGAGATCAGGGATCCAGACCTTGCGGCGGTGGATCAGGTTGAAATCGTGATGAGCGGCGTAGTCGGTGTGCTCCAGATGCGTTTCGAGCCCCCGCCGGAGGCGGTTGATGAGAACGCCGTGACGGCGCCGTCCGGTAGGTGACACCTCGATGGACCCCTCGATGATCTCGGCCCGGTAGCCCTCCGGCGGATCCATGGCCTTCCACGTCTGCCACAGGAACTCGTCCAGGTCGGACACCGGCTCTTCGTCCGACACCGGGATCACCTCGTGCGCGAGTGCGGTCATCGTGGAGCACCTCCTCCCTCAGTCTGGGCGCCGGCGCCACAGCGGCACAAGCGACACCGCCGACGGTAGGAGGGCGCACCGGTCGCATCATGCGAATGTCGGCCACTCATTCGAACGAGTGATCAGTGTCTTGACATCAAGAGACTTCATGTCGACACACCCTCTACACTGATCGTCATGGAGGACGAGGTCGATCGACTGGTCGCAGCATGGCGCCGCGAGCGCCCCGACCTCGACGTGGAGCCGCTGGAGGTGCTCAGCCGGGTCAGCAGGCTCGCCCGGCACCTCGACCGTGCCCGGCGGATCGCCTTCGCCGAGCACGAGCTGGAGCCGTGGGAGTTCGACGTCCTCACCGCGCTGCGCCGCGCCGGGGCGCCCTACCAACTCTCGCCGGGGCAGCTGCTGACACAGACCCTGGTGACGTCGGGCACCATGACCAACCGCATCGACCGGCTCACCAAGAAGGGCTTGGTCCAGCGGGAGCCCGACCCCAGCGACCGGCGCGGCGTGCTCGTCCGGCTGACCGCCGAGGGCCGGGACCGTGCCGACCAGGCGCTGGCCGGGCTGCTGGCGCAGGAGCGCGCCATCCTCGCCGAGCTCTCCCCCGCCCAGCGCGGCGAACTGGCCGGGCTGCTACGCCAGTTGACCGCCCCGTTCGACAACGTCCCCGGCTAGGTCCACCGGACCGACCCCGGCACGGCGCGCCAGCGCCACGGCGGCCAGCGTGGAGTGCACGCCGAGCTTGCCCAGGACGTTCTGCATGTGCGTGCGGACCGTGTGCGGGGAGAGGTAGAGGCGCTCGGCGACGGCCTTGCGCCCCAGCCCGGCCACCATGCAGCGCAGCACCTCGCGCTCGCGCGGGGTGAGCGACTCCACCAGCCGCTCGCTCTCCGTGCGGTGCTTGCGCGCGGCCGTCAGCTCCCGCAGGACGCCGGTCAGCAGCGCGGGCGGCAGGTGCGTCTCGTCCCGCAGGACACCGCGTATGACCGCCAGCAGGCGCGAGAGCGAGCAGTCCTTGGCCACCCAGCCGCCGGCGCCCGCCTGCAGCGCGGCGGCGGCCCGCCGCGGGTCGTCGCGCTCGGCCAGCACCACCGTCCGCACGCCCGGATGGCCCGAGCGCACCCTCGCCACCAGCGAGATGCCGTCCACCGTGCCCTCGCCCGGCCCCGAGCCCTCCTGGCCGGGGCCCCGGAGCTGCCCCGGCACCTGCGGGACGTCCGGACCCACCGCGCCGAGGTCGGCGTCGATCAGCAGCACGTCGAAGCGCCGCCCCTCACCCGCCGCGCGCTCCAGCGCGCGCAGCGCCGCCGGCCCGCTGCCGGCCGCCGAGACGTCCACGTCCTGCTCGGCCGCGAGGGCGGCGGCGAGCGACTCGGCGAAGATGCGGTGGTCATCGACCACCAATACCCGAATACGTGCCACAACCACCCCCATGTCCCGGTAGGCAAGGCAGTGCGGGTACGGCGCCCGACCGGGGCCGCCACGCGCGCACGGCCGCCGCCGTGCACTGACAACCAACCCCGCCCCGGGCGTCGTACCTGCCTGTCTCGCCCCCTGATCAGCGTCGGCCCCCACCGGCGCTGTGCATCAGCGTACGGGCGGGGTCCGGCAACGGAAGCCGATTGGCAAAACTGCCTGACCCGGGTGTTTATCGTGAGCTTTCTGTTCAGTATTGAGGCGGTGAACGACTCGGAACGACGCGATGTGGACGTCGCTCCGACCGAGGACCGGCCGGTCGTACCGCAGCGGACGGCGGCGGGGACCGGCGGCCGGGACGTGTCCTAGGCCACCCGGCCCGCGCCCTGGGCGGGGGCCACCGCGACGATGCGCGGCGCGCGGTGGCCGGCGGCCGCGAAGGCGCCGGCCACCGCCGTGCGCACCGTCTCCTCCGCCGCCGCCTCGGCGAGCACCACGGCGGAGCCGCCGAAGCCGGCGCCCGTCATCCGGGCGCCGAG
This sequence comes from Streptomyces sichuanensis, assembly GCF_020328095.1. NCBI lineage: Bacteria > Bacillati > Actinomycetota > Actinomycetes > Kitasatosporales > Streptomycetaceae > Streptomyces > Streptomyces sichuanensis. The sequence goes on along the minus strand of NZ_JAIXMK010000159.1, from coordinate 3,055 downwards.
GGCTCCCGCCCCGGTCGCCGCGGCGACCACGAGGTCGAGCTCCGGGCAGGAGACGCCGAAGTCGTCGCGGAGCGAGGCGTGCCCGGCCGTCAGCAGCGCTCCCGTGGCCCGCGCCTCGCCCGCCTCCAGGAGTGCGGTCACCTCCTCGACGCGCTGGTTCTCCGTGACGACGTGCCGCACCAGCCCCAGCAGCCCGGCCGTTCCCGGTGCCGCGGCCAACTCCTGGAGCGCCGCGGGCCATTGCCCCTGTGCGACGTCGCGCAGAGCGCGCACCCCGAGCGCGTGCGCGGCCTTCTCGCAGCCCGCGCGCCGCCGGGCATACGCGCCCGCTCCCACGTCGTGCCGGACCCGTGTGTCGACCACCAGCAGGCACAGGCCGTGCGCCGCCGGGTCGAAGGGGACGTGCCGCCGCGAGAGGTCCCGGGTGTCCAGGTGCAGGACGTGGCCGTCCCTGCAGCAGGCGGACGCGGTCTGGTCCATCACCCCGCAGGGGACGCCGACGAAGGCGTTCTCCGCCCGCTGCGCCAGCCGCGCCAGGGCGGGGCGGGAGAGCCCCGCGCCGCAGAGGCCGTCGAGCGCGAGCGCCGTGGCGACCTCCAGCGCGGCGGACGACGACAGCCCCGCGCCCACCGGGACGTCGCTCTCCACGTGCAGGTCGGCGCCCGGTACGTCGTGGCCCGCCTCGCGCAGGGCCCACAGGACCCCGGCGGGATAGGCGGCCCAGCCCCGCACCGCGCCCGGCACGAGGTCGTCCGGCCGCACCTCGGCGACGTCGCCCGGAGCGGCGGCGGAGTGCAGGCGCAGCCGCCCGTCGGTGCGGGCACGGGCCGCGACCCAGGTCCGGTGGGGCAGCGCGAACGGCATCACGAAGCCCTCGTTGACGTCGGTGTACTCACCGATCAGGTTGACGCGGCCGGGCGCCGCCCAGACCCCGTCGCAGGCGGCCGCATGGGCCGCGCGGAACGCCTGTGCGGCCCGTGCGGCGCTCACCCGTCCGTCCGGCCCCGGCGGGCGAACGCCCAGGCGTCCTCGACGATCCGGGCCAGGTCGCAGCGGTGCGGCCGCCAGCCGAGCTCCTCCTCGGCGCGGGCGGCGGAGGCGACGAGCACGGCCGGGTCGCCGGGGCGGCGGGCTGCGGACACCTCGGGGATCGCGTGTCCGGTGACCTTGCGGGCGGTCTCGACGACCTCGCGGACGGAGAAGCCGTTGCCGTTGCCGAGGTTGCAGATCAGGTGCTCGCCGGGGCGGGCGGCGCCCAGGGCGAGCAGGTGGGCCTCGGCGAGGTCGGCGACGTGGATGTAGTCGCGGACGCACGTGCCGTCGGAGGTGGGGTAGTCGTCGCCGTAGACGTGGATCGCTTCGCGCTCGCCGAGTGCGACCTGCAGCACCAGCGGGATCAGGTGCGTCTCCTGCGCGTGCCGTTCGCCGTACCGCCCGTACGCCCCGGCGACGTTGAAGTAGCGCAGCGAGACGGCGGCCAGGCCGTGGGCCGCGCACTCGCCGGCGATCATGTGGTCGACGGCGAGCTTGGTGGCGCCGTAGGGGTTGGTGGGAGCGGTCGGGGCGTCCTCGGTGATGGGGACGGTGGCGGGCTCGCCGTAGGTGGCGGCGGTGGAGGAGAAGACGAGGGTGCGCACGCCGGCGTCCCGCATGGCGGCGAGCAGCTCCACGGTGCCGCCGACGTTGTTGCGCCAGTAGCTGTCGGGGTCCTCGACCGACTGCCCCACCTGCGAGAACGCGGCGAAGTGCAGGACGGCGTCGTAGCGGTCGTCGAGCCACCGGGCGGCTTCCTGGACGCGGCCCTCGATGAAGCGGGCGCCGTCGGGGACGGCGTCGCGGTGTCCGGTCGAGAGGTCGTCGAGGACGCTCACCTCGTGGCCGGCGGCCAGCAGGTGGGCGGTGACGACGCTCCCGATGTATCCGGCACCACCCGTGACCAGGAACCTTCCGGTGCTGCTGCTCATGAACCGGCCGCCTCTCGCAGTCGCCTCGCCGCGGTCTCGGGCGGCACGTCGTTGATGAACACTTTCATGCTGGATTCCGAACCGGCGAGGTACTTCAATTTTCCTGCAGTGCGGCGGACGGTGAAGAGTTCGAGGTGAAGGGCGAATTCACCCCTGAGGGGGTGGTGGGCGGGTGCCTGGTGCCAGGCGGAGATGTAGGGCGTGGGCGGCTGACCGGGGCCGAAGATCCTGTCGAACCGCCGCAGGAGTTCCAGGTAGACCTGGGGGAAGTCCGCGCGGGCGGCGTCGTCGAGGGCGGGCAGGTCGGGCACCCGCCGCCGCGGGTGGAGGTGGACCTCGTACGGCCAGCGGGCGGCGTAGGGCACGAAGGCGGTCCAGTGGGCGCTGGTCAGGACGATCCGGCGGCCATCGGCCCGCTCGTCGGCCACGAGGTCGTCGAAGAGGTTCCGGCCGTGCGTGCGCGTGCGGTGGGCGGCGAGGGAGGCGAGCATGCGCTCGGTGCGTGGCGTGACGAAGGGGTAGGCGTAGATCTGGCCGTGCGGGTGGCCGAGCGTGACGCCTATCTCGGGGCCGCGGTTCTCGAAGCAGAACACCTGCTCGACGCCGGGCAGGGCGGCCAGTTCGGCGGTCCGGTCGGTCCATGCGGCGAGGACGAGGGCGGCACGGCCGGGGTCGAGGCCGGCGAAGGAGGCGTCGTGGTCGTCGGTGAAGCAGACGACCTCGCAGCGGCCGTGGCCGCCGGTGAGTGAGGGGAAACGATTCTCGAAGACGACGACGTCGTAGTCCGCCGCCGGGATCTCGGTGAGCCGTCCGCCGCGGGAGGGACAGAGCGGGCACTGGCCGGGTGGCGGATGGTACGTGCGCGACTGGCGGTGGGAGGCGATGACGACGTCGTCGCCGAGGAGCCGGTCGTGCCGGATCTCGCTCACCGCCTCCCCCTGCTGCAGGGGGCGCAGGTCGGGGGCGTCGCGCACGGCGTCGTCCCGCGCGTCGTAGTAGAACAACTCACGTCCGTCCGCGAGCCGGATCGCCGTCTTCTTCACGAGCCGGTCTTTCCCCGCCTCGCCCGTCGCCGAACCGCGGCGGAGCCG
>NZ_JAIXMK010000158.1:0-3209 GCF_020328095.1 Streptomyces sichuanensis | reverse complement strand
GTACGGGTCAGCGCCCGCACCCGCTCCACCAGGTCGAGGAGTTCCGGGCTCTCCTGGCGCGTGATCGTTTCGCCGAGGAGGTCGCCGAGGCGGCGGATGTCGGCGCGGAGATCGAGGTGATCGAAGTGATCGAGGTGACCGATGCTCTCGGCGGTCGCGGTCGCGGTCGCGCTCGCGGGCGGGGGCGGGGTCGGCGGGGCGTACGCCGGGGGTGTCACGGGTCCTCCCTGTGAGACCTGGTGGGGATGGTGTGGGGGATGAAAACGGTGGGGGTTACGGGGCGAGCAGCCGGGCCGGATTGGTGGAGGTGACCTCCTTGATCCGTTCCTCGGTGAGTCCCGCCTCCGCGAACCAGTCGGCGCTCATCACCAGCCACTCCGCGACGCCCGGCTGGTCGAGCTGGCCGAGGTCGGAGCTGTAGACGATCCGCGGGTGGGCGTGGAGCACGGTGCGGAACTGCTCCGCGTCGTGGTGGCCCAGGAGCCGGGTGAGCGCGGTCAGCTCGACGTAGACGCACTCGGGCTCGGCGAGGTCGGCCAGGTCGGCGGGGGTGAAGCCGGACATGGGGTGGGTGGCGTGGGTGAGCAGGACCCTGGGCACGCCCAGCCGGACGGCCTCGTCGACGACCCGGAGGGCCTCCTCGCGGTTGCAGTGCCCGGTGGCGACGGCCACGGGCAGGTCGCGGGCGGCGCGCAGGACCTCGCTCACCTCCTTCCGCAGCCGGCCCTCGTCGTCCAGGACCCGGGCGCCCAGCCACTCGTCGGCGGTGAGCCGGGGGTGGAAGGGGCGGCGGCGCAGGGCGGTGGCGGGGTGGCCGGGTTCGGTGAGGGTGGGCAGGTGGACGACGAGCCGGGCGGGGCTGTCCGGGCCGTGTTCGTACACGGACTGCTCGACGACCTGGGGCCGTACGCCCCCGGCGAGGTCGTTGAGGACGACGGCGCCGGAGACGGGCAGCCCGGCCTCGCGGGCCTCCCACGCGCGGGACGCCGTGGAGCCCAGGTGGCTCTTGACGACGACCCAGCCGCCGACGGCGGCGTAGGCGCGGGCGGCGCGGCAGGAGGTCAGCCGGCGCTCGTAGAGGTCGGGTCCCGCGTGGTAGTGGACGTCCACCACGCCGCCGGACAGGTCAGGCACGGTGCTCTCCGGTGGCCGGGCCGTCCCAGGGCTTGGCGTAGCCGAAGCGCCGCCGGGCCTCGTCCAGGCGCAGGCCCTCGGCGATGGCGCCGGCGATGGCGGTCTCGGTGCCCTCGACGCGCTCGGCGCGGTCGGCGACCTCGGCGGCGTGCTCGGCCGGTACGACGAGGGCGCCGTTGTCGTCCGCGACGATGACGTCGCCGGGGCGGACGGTGGTGTCGCCGACGGTGACCTCCCGGCCGGTGGCGGCGAGTTCGACGCGGTTCTTGCCGCTGACCATGGTCACGCCGGTGCTGAACAGCGGGTATCCCATGGCGCGGATCTCGGCGACGTCGCGGGCCGAGCCGTGCAGGACGGTGCCGCGCACGTCCCGGCGGCGCGCGAGGGTGGTGAGCAGCGAGCCCCAGTTGGTGCAGTCGGTGCTGCCGGCGTTGTCGACGACCACGACGGATCCGGCGGGGACGTCGTCGAGGTAGTTGGCGGCGTTGTGGAAGGTCTTCTCGCCGGTGTCCACCGGCCGGTACGTGACCGTGTGGGCGAGGCCGGCGGTGCGGGCGCCGGGGACGCGGGCGGCGACTCCGGTCAGTACGCCGCGGATGCCGAGGCTGTCGAGGGCGTCGGAGACGGAAGCGGTGTCGAGGCGGGCGAGTCGGTCGACGATCTCGGGGCGGACGGTCATTCGGTGATCTCCTGCGGGGAGTCGGCCGGGCGCAGCTCGCGCGCGACCGCGGCGGCGGCCTGTGCGGTGGTGGCGCTGCCGCCCAGGTCGTAGGTGACGGTGGTGCGGGCGCGGACGACGGTGCGGACGGCGTCGCGGAGCTGTCCGGCGGGCAGCGGCATGCCGAGGTGGTCGAGGAGCTGGCCGATGGTGAGCAGCATGGCGACGGGGTTGGCCTTGCCCTGGCCGGCCATGCCGGGGGCGCTGCCGTGGACGGGCTCGAAGTAGGCGCCGTGATCACCGATGTTGCCGCTGGGGGCCAGGCCGAGGCCGCCCATGACGCCGGCGCCGAGGTCGGAGAGGATGTCGCCGAACATGTTCTCGGCGACGAGGACGCCGAAGCGCTCGGGGCGCCGGACCATCCACAGGGCGACCGCGTCGACGTTGAGGACCTCGGTCTCGATCTCCGGGTACTCGCCGGCCATCAGCTCCAGTCGCTCGCGCAGGAAGTTGCTGCTGTTGCGGAGGACGTTGGGCTTGTCGACGAGGGTGAGCAGCCGGTGTCCGTGGGCGCGGGCGTACTCGAAGCCGAAGCGCAGCAGGCGGTCCATGCCGAAGCGGGTCTGCAGGCGCAGCGTGACGCTGGTGGCGCCGGGGCCGGAGGCGGCGGCGTTGGGGTGGTGGCGCACGGCGTTCCACAGCGCGTCGTCGAGGCCGTGGAAGTCGAGGCCGGCGTAGAGGCCCTCGGTGTTCTCGCGGATGACGGCGAAGTCGAAGGCGCCGTTCTCCAGGTCGCTGACCGGGCGGACGTTGGCGTACAGGCCCAGGCGCTGGCGGAGCTGGACGACGGGCGAGACGAACCGGCGGCCGGTGCCGCGCAGCGGCTCGGCCAGCTCGGCCTCGGCCTCGCGCAGCGGCTTGCTGGTGATCGCGCCGAGCAGGCAGGCGTCGGTCTCCTCCAGCAGCTTCCAGGTGCGCTCGGGGACCGGGTCGCCCTCCTCGCGCCAGCACTCCCAGCCGATGTCGCCGAAGCGGAAGTCCAGGGGCAGGCGGAGCTTGTCGATCGCGTCGAGGGCGGCGTGGACGACCTCGGGGCCGATGCCGTCGCCCGGCAGGACCGCGATGCTCTTGCTGACAGTCACTTTCTACGCTTCCTTCTGCTGCAGGAAGGTCTCGACGAATGCCGTCACGGCAGCGGAGACCTCCGCGGTGTTCTCGGTGTGGGGGCGCATTCCGCTGCCGGGGACGACGTGGACGCGGTGGTGGGGGGCGTCCGCCACCGCCACGTGCCGGCGGCCCACGAGACGGGAGGCGCCGCCGACGATGCTCAGCAGCGGGCCGGGGTGGCGCCGGACGGCCTCGGTGGTGTCGATGCCGCGGAGCAGCGGCAGCCCGCCCGCCAGGCGGCGGGCGGCGG
>NZ_JAIXMK010000157.1:0-7252 GCF_020328095.1 Streptomyces sichuanensis | reverse complement strand
GTCGGGCACCATGACCAACCGCATCGACCGGCTCACCAAGAAGGGCTTGGTCCAGCGGGAGCCCGACCCCAGCGACCGGCGCGGCGTGCTCGTCCGGCTGACCGCCGAGGGCCGGGACCGTGCCGACCAGGCGCTGGCCGGGCTGCTGGCGCAGGAGCGCGCCATCCTCGCCGAGCTCTCCCCCGCCCAGCGCGGCGAACTGGCCGGGCTGCTACGCCAGTTGACCGCCCCGTTCGACAACGTCCCCGGCTAGGTCCACCGGACCGACCCCGGCACGGCGCGCCAGCGCCACGGCGGCCAGCGTGGAGTGCACGCCGAGCTTGCCCAGGACGTTCTGCATGTGCGTGCGGACCGTGTGCGGGGAGAGGTAGAGGCGCTCGGCGACGGCCTTGCGCCCCAGCCCGGCCACCATGCAGCGCAGCACCTCGCGCTCGCGCGGGGTGAGCGACTCCACCAGCCGCTCGCTCTCCGTGCGGTGCTTGCGCGCGGCCGTCAGCTCCCGCAGGACGCCGGTCAGCAGCGCGGGCGGCAGGTGCGTCTCGTCCCGCAGGACACCGCGTATGACCGCCAGCAGGCGCGAGAGCGAGCAGTCCTTGGCCACCCAGCCGCCGGCGCCCGCCTGCAGCGCGGCGGCGGCCCGCCGCGGGTCGTCGCGCTCGGCCAGCACCACCGTCCGCACGCCCGGATGGCCCGAGCGCACCCTCGCCACCAGCGAGATGCCGTCCACCGTGCCCTCGCCCGGCCCCGAGCCCTCCTGGCCGGGGCCCCGGAGCTGCCCCGGCACCTGCGGGACGTCCGGACCCACCGCGCCGAGGTCGGCGTCGATCAGCAGCACGTCGAAGCGCCGCCCCTCACCCGCCGCGCGCTCCAGCGCGCGCAGCGCCGCCGGCCCGCTGCCGGCCGCCGAGACGTCCACGTCCTGCTCGGCCGCGAGGGCGGCGGCGAGCGACTCGGCGAAGATGCGGTGGTCATCGACCACCAATACCCGAATACGTGCCACAACCACCCCCATGTCCCGGTAGGCAAGGCAGTGCGGGTACGGCGCCCGACCGGGGCCGCCACGCGCGCACGGCCGCCGCCGTGCACTGACAACCAACCCCGCCCCGGGCGTCGTACCTGCCTGTCTCGCCCCCTGATCAGCGTCGGCCCCCACCGGCGCTGTGCATCAGCGTACGGGCGGGGTCCGGCAACGGAAGCCGATTGGCAAAACTGCCTGACCCGGGTGTTTATCGTGAGCTTTCTGTTCAGTATTGAGGCGGTGAACGACTCGGAACGACGCGATGTGGACGTCGCTCCGACCGAGGACCGGCCGGTCGTACCGCAGCGGACGGCGGCGGGGACCGGCGGCCGGGACGTGTCCTAGGCCACCCGGCCCGCGCCCTGGGCGGGGGCCACCGCGACGATGCGCGGCGCGCGGTGGCCGGCGGCCGCGAAGGCGCCGGCCACCGCCGTGCGCACCGTCTCCTCCGCCGCCGCCTCGGCGAGCACCACGGCGGAGCCGCCGAAGCCGGCGCCCGTCATCCGGGCGCCGAGGGCTCCCGCCCCGGTCGCCGCGGCGACCACGAGGTCGAGCTCCGGGCAGGAGACGCCGAAGTCGTCGCGGAGCGAGGCGTGCCCGGCCGTCAGCAGCGCTCCCGTGGCCCGCGCCTCGCCCGCCTCCAGGAGTGCGGTCACCTCCTCGACGCGCTGGTTCTCCGTGACGACGTGCCGCACCAGCCCCAGCAGCCCGGCCGTTCCCGGTGCCGCGGCCAACTCCTGGAGCGCCGCGGGCCATTGCCCCTGTGCGACGTCGCGCAGAGCGCGCACCCCGAGCGCGTGCGCGGCCTTCTCGCAGCCCGCGCGCCGCCGGGCATACGCGCCCGCTCCCACGTCGTGCCGGACCCGTGTGTCGACCACCAGCAGGCACAGGCCGTGCGCCGCCGGGTCGAAGGGGACGTGCCGCCGCGAGAGGTCCCGGGTGTCCAGGTGCAGGACGTGGCCGTCCCTGCAGCAGGCGGACGCGGTCTGGTCCATCACCCCGCAGGGGACGCCGACGAAGGCGTTCTCCGCCCGCTGCGCCAGCCGCGCCAGGGCGGGGCGGGAGAGCCCCGCGCCGCAGAGGCCGTCGAGCGCGAGCGCCGTGGCGACCTCCAGCGCGGCGGACGACGACAGCCCCGCGCCCACCGGGACGTCGCTCTCCACGTGCAGGTCGGCGCCCGGTACGTCGTGGCCCGCCTCGCGCAGGGCCCACAGGACCCCGGCGGGATAGGCGGCCCAGCCCCGCACCGCGCCCGGCACGAGGTCGTCCGGCCGCACCTCGGCGACGTCGCCCGGAGCGGCGGCGGAGTGCAGGCGCAGCCGCCCGTCGGTGCGGGCACGGGCCGCGACCCAGGTCCGGTGGGGCAGCGCGAACGGCATCACGAAGCCCTCGTTGACGTCGGTGTACTCACCGATCAGGTTGACGCGGCCGGGCGCCGCCCAGACCCCGTCGCAGGCGGCCGCATGGGCCGCGCGGAACGCCTGTGCGGCCCGTGCGGCGCTCACCCGTCCGTCCGGCCCCGGCGGGCGAACGCCCAGGCGTCCTCGACGATCCGGGCCAGGTCGCAGCGGTGCGGCCGCCAGCCGAGCTCCTCCTCGGCGCGGGCGGCGGAGGCGACGAGCACGGCCGGGTCGCCGGGGCGGCGGGCTGCGGACACCTCGGGGATCGCGTGTCCGGTGACCTTGCGGGCGGTCTCGACGACCTCGCGGACGGAGAAGCCGTTGCCGTTGCCGAGGTTGCAGATCAGGTGCTCGCCGGGGCGGGCGGCGCCCAGGGCGAGCAGGTGGGCCTCGGCGAGGTCGGCGACGTGGATGTAGTCGCGGACGCACGTGCCGTCGGAGGTGGGGTAGTCGTCGCCGTAGACGTGGATCGCTTCGCGCTCGCCGAGTGCGACCTGCAGCACCAGCGGGATCAGGTGCGTCTCCTGCGCGTGCCGTTCGCCGTACCGCCCGTACGCCCCGGCGACGTTGAAGTAGCGCAGCGAGACGGCGGCCAGGCCGTGGGCCGCGCACTCGCCGGCGATCATGTGGTCGACGGCGAGCTTGGTGGCGCCGTAGGGGTTGGTGGGAGCGGTCGGGGCGTCCTCGGTGATGGGGACGGTGGCGGGCTCGCCGTAGGTGGCGGCGGTGGAGGAGAAGACGAGGGTGCGCACGCCGGCGTCCCGCATGGCGGCGAGCAGCTCCACGGTGCCGCCGACGTTGTTGCGCCAGTAGCTGTCGGGGTCCTCGACCGACTGCCCCACCTGCGAGAACGCGGCGAAGTGCAGGACGGCGTCGTAGCGGTCGTCGAGCCACCGGGCGGCTTCCTGGACGCGGCCCTCGATGAAGCGGGCGCCGTCGGGGACGGCGTCGCGGTGTCCGGTCGAGAGGTCGTCGAGGACGCTCACCTCGTGGCCGGCGGCCAGCAGGTGGGCGGTGACGACGCTCCCGATGTATCCGGCACCACCCGTGACCAGGAACCTTCCGGTGCTGCTGCTCATGAACCGGCCGCCTCTCGCAGTCGCCTCGCCGCGGTCTCGGGCGGCACGTCGTTGATGAACACTTTCATGCTGGATTCCGAACCGGCGAGGTACTTCAATTTTCCTGCAGTGCGGCGGACGGTGAAGAGTTCGAGGTGAAGGGCGAATTCACCCCTGAGGGGGTGGTGGGCGGGTGCCTGGTGCCAGGCGGAGATGTAGGGCGTGGGCGGCTGACCGGGGCCGAAGATCCTGTCGAACCGCCGCAGGAGTTCCAGGTAGACCTGGGGGAAGTCCGCGCGGGCGGCGTCGTCGAGGGCGGGCAGGTCGGGCACCCGCCGCCGCGGGTGGAGGTGGACCTCGTACGGCCAGCGGGCGGCGTAGGGCACGAAGGCGGTCCAGTGGGCGCTGGTCAGGACGATCCGGCGGCCATCGGCCCGCTCGTCGGCCACGAGGTCGTCGAAGAGGTTCCGGCCGTGCGTGCGCGTGCGGTGGGCGGCGAGGGAGGCGAGCATGCGCTCGGTGCGTGGCGTGACGAAGGGGTAGGCGTAGATCTGGCCGTGCGGGTGGCCGAGCGTGACGCCTATCTCGGGGCCGCGGTTCTCGAAGCAGAACACCTGCTCGACGCCGGGCAGGGCGGCCAGTTCGGCGGTCCGGTCGGTCCATGCGGCGAGGACGAGGGCGGCACGGCCGGGGTCGAGGCCGGCGAAGGAGGCGTCGTGGTCGTCGGTGAAGCAGACGACCTCGCAGCGGCCGTGGCCGCCGGTGAGTGAGGGGAAACGATTCTCGAAGACGACGACGTCGTAGTCCGCCGCCGGGATCTCGGTGAGCCGTCCGCCGCGGGAGGGACAGAGCGGGCACTGGCCGGGTGGCGGATGGTACGTGCGCGACTGGCGGTGGGAGGCGATGACGACGTCGTCGCCGAGGAGCCGGTCGTGCCGGATCTCGCTCACCGCCTCCCCCTGCTGCAGGGGGCGCAGGTCGGGGGCGTCGCGCACGGCGTCGTCCCGCGCGTCGTAGTAGAACAACTCACGTCCGTCCGCGAGCCGGATCGCCGTCTTCTTCACGAGCCGGTCTTTCCCCGCCTCGCCCGTCGCCGAACCGCGGCGGAGCCGCGGGCGGGGCGACGGGGTGGCGTCGGGGGGGGCCACCCCGGCGACCCCCGGCGTCCTACGCGCGCGGGGGGCCCGCCTGGGGCGGGACCTGGGTGGTGCCCGTGGCGCGGTCCAGGAGGCCCGTGCGGGCTGCCAGGGCTGCTGCTTCCAGGCGTGAGCCGACCCCGAGCTTCATCAGGACGCGCTGGACGTGCGTGCGGGCCGTGCTGGGCGCTATCCCCATGCCGGCCGCGATCAGCCGGGTGTCCTCGCCCTCGGCCACCCGGACCAGGACCTCGACCTCCCGCGGGGTCAGCAGCTGCAGCAGCCGGGCGCCCTCGTCGTCGGGCTGGGCCGCCGGGTTGAGCAGCTCGGCGAAGGCGCCCTGCAGCAACTGCGGGTCCACCGCGGCCTCGCCCGCACGGGCCTTCATCATGGCGCGCTCGACGCCCTCGATGCGTTCGTTGTGGCGGACGTAGCCCGAGGCGCCGGCGGCGAACGCGGCCGCGATGCCCAGCGGGCTCGGCACCGGGCCCAGGACGACGACCGCCACCTGCGGGCGGTCCCGCTTGATCCGGACGACCGGGTCGAAGGCCCCCGGCTCGGCCGGGGTCGCCGTGCCCAGCAGGCACACCTCGGGGGCGCGGCTGATGACCAGCTCGGCCGCCCCCGCACTCGGCGCGGCCGCGGCCAGTACGCGGTGGCCGCGCAACTTCAGTGCCGAGGCAAGGGCCTCGGCCAGCAGTCGATGGTCGTCGACCACCATGAGCCGCACGCCCATGCGCTACCCCCCTGTCGCCCGCTGCCGCCCTCTGCCGCCCGCGCAGGTCGTCCCCGGCACCCTCTTGCCCGGGAAGCTACACGCTTGTTCGACGTTCCGCGCCCCTTACCGGTGAGAAGTCCCCCGGAATGCCGAAATCCCTGTCAATCACGTGTACTTCGAGACTGAAACGGATCGTTCAGGCATGTACGTGTGATGGACAGGGATACGGCCGGAGCGCTCGTCAAATGATCACTATCAGCTGCCGCCGAAAATCATGACCGCGTACTCCTTGCCGAAGCTCACCGAGCTGGGCTTGTTGGCATAACTACTGCCCATGTACAGCCGTCCCTGGGACCACAGGGCCCGGTGGAGGCCGGGCGTGAGCCTGCGCTCACTGTCGGCCGTGTTGGCCGGATTCTTCAGCAGCACATCGGTCTTGAACGACTTGGGATCGATCCGTACCACCTTGCCACCCGCCTTGTAGGTGGGCTCCTGGTAGGCGATGGGGTAGCCGTCCTTGTCGAGGCCCAGCGGAAGCAGCTCGGAACCCGCGGTGCCCTCGGCCTTGCCCTTGGACTGGCCGGTGGCGAGGTCGAAGCCGACGATCTCGTTGACGCGGCCCACCTGCTGCGCGTTGCCGCTCGCGTGCTCCTCCGAGGGGAGGTAGAGCGTGTCCTTGGAGATGGCCAGTTTCGTGCAGCCCTCGACGTCCGTGGACGGGCACTTCGGCTGGAACTTGCCGTTCTCCGTGGAGATCTTGGTACGCAGCTTGCCTTCCTTGGCGCTGTCGTCGATCGCCATGAAGTCGGAGGCGCCGTTGCCCTTGCTGCCGCCGGCGTCGAGCGCGATCACCAGCGGGTCGGTGGAGGCGACGTGCACGTACTGGATGCCGGCGGGCACCTTGAAGATGGACGAGACCGCGCCCGTCTCCGGGTTGAGGGTCTGCACCTGCATCTGCGGCCGCGAGTAGTCACCGCAGCGGCGCACCGCGACGAGCTTGGTGCCGCCGCCGTAGCCGTCGTCCCGGCAGTCCTCGCCGGGCTTGGGCTTCCAGAGCTCCTTGCCGTCCAGCGACCACGCGGCACCGCCGCTGGTGCCGCCCGCGGCGACGGTGCCGCCGCCGACGGTGACCGAGTTGAAGCGGACGTCCTGGTCACCGGCCTTGGCGGACTTCTGCCAGAGCTTCTCGCCCTTGTTCAGGTCGAGGGCGACGACCTGGCTGCAGGGGCCGCCGTACTTCTTGTCCGCGCTGGGCTTGCCGTCCTTGACGAGCACGGCGGTCTTGCCGTCCGCCGTCACGTGCTGGGAGGCCCAGCAGATCTCGCCGTCGAGCGGGATCTCCCACTTCTGGCCGCCGGAGAGGCCGTAGCCGACGATCTTGTACACGTCGACCTTGGCGAAGACCTGGTCGGTGGTCCACAGGCCCTTGACGCTGACGAGGTCGTCGACCTTGGGCTGGTCGACGCTGAACAGCAGCTTGCCGTCGACGGGCTGGGGCGCCGGCTTGCCGCCGCCCTCGGCGCCGCCCTGCTTGCCGGTGTCCTGGCCGCTGGCGGTGTTGCCCTTGTCGTCGCTCTTGCCGTCGTCCTTGGTGACGAACCAGACGCCGCCGCCGACCACGAGCACCGCCGCCACGGCCGCGCCGATGATGGCCATCATGCGCTGCTTGGCCTTGCCGCCGCCGGGCCCGCCCGGACCGCCGACGGGCGCACCGCCCGGGAACTGGCCGGGAGGCGGCGGGTACATGCCGGGCTGCGGCGGCTGAACGGCGCCGAACGCCTGGGTGGGCATGTACGACTGCGCGGGGTTGCCCGGCGCGGCCGGGTAGCCGTAGCCGGCGGGCGGCGGGGCCTGCGGGGCGCCCGGCGGGGGCGGCGGGGTCTGGGGAGCGCCCGGCGGGGGCGGGGGCGTCTGCGGGGCGC
>NZ_JAIXMK010000156.1:0-5488 GCF_020328095.1 Streptomyces sichuanensis | reverse complement strand
CCCGCCCGGCGCCCCCGGGCAGGCCGCGCCTACGGCCGGCCCGGAACCCGCCGGACCGGATCGGCCCCTGCCGGCCCGCCCGGCGCAGGCGCCGGGGCGGAGCTGCGTCCCGCAGCCCCGCCCCGACCCGCCCGCGCCAGTCCCCTCAGCGCAGCTCCTGCGTGCAGCACTTGACGCTGCCGCCGCCCTTGAGGAGTTCGCCGAGGTCCATGCCGATCGGCTCGTAGCCTCTTGCCCGCAGGGGGGCGAAGAGACCCACGGCGGCCTGGGGCAGGAGTACGTGCCGGCCGTCGCACACCGCGTTCAGGCCGAGCGCCGCCGCGTCCTCCTCCGTTGCGATCAGGGCGTCGGGGAAGAGCCGCTTGAGGACGGCCCGGCTTCCGGGCGAGAACGCACCCGGGTAGTACATGATCTCGTCCTCACCCCCGTCGAGGACGGACAGCGCCGTGTCCAGGTGGTAGTAGCGCGGGTCGACCAGATCCAGGCCGATCACCGGGCGGCCGAAGAACTCCTGCGCCTCCGGGTGCGCCAGCGGGCTGCTGCGGAAGCCGCGGCCGGCCAGCAGCCAGGAGGCGGTGACGGCGAAGTCGCCCTCGCCCTCGTTGATGTGTTCCGGTTCGCGCACGTGCTCGTAGCCGTGCGCACGGAACCACTCGCGGTGCACCGCCGCCTCGGCCCAGCGCTCGGGGTGGGTGAAGCGGGCGCCGAGGACGCGGCCGTCGACGACCGTGGCGCCGTTGGCGGCGTAGACCATGTCCGGCAGGTCCGGACGGGGCGTCAGCTCCTCCACCGTGTGGCCGAGGGCGCGGTAGCGGTCGCGGAGGTCCTCCCACTGCGCGAGGGCGAGCGACAGGTCGACCGGCTTGCCCGGGTCCATCCAGGGGTTGATCGAGTACGTCACCCTGAAGTACGTGGGCGGGCACATCAGATAGCGGCGAGGGGTGGATGCACGCGGGGCTGTACGCAAGTCGCGCTCCTCACGGTGGCGTTGGGCACGCACGGGCTTCTCGTGCGTGCCCAAATCGTCCACGCTGCGCGACGTCGGCGCATGAACCGTACGGGTGGTTTACGCGCCACCCGTTCACGAACGGCCGTTGCTGTTGCGGCCCTCGCGCAGGGCGCGCAGGAGCTCGCGCTTCTGTGCCTGCGGGTCGATGCCGCCGCCCGCGCCCCTGCCGCCCCGGCCGCCGCCGCGCAGGGCGTTGCGGGAGAGGTTGCTGCGCGTGCCGCCGACGCCGAGCATGCTGCCTGAATTACCCCGGGTCATGGGAGTTCCTCTCGGTCCGAGCGAGACGGTTCGTCTCGCAACGCCTCAAGAATGAACGAGACGGTTCGTCTTGTCAATGGTCTTCGAGACGATACGTCTCGCCTTTGTGGCTCGCTACACTTCCCGCCATGGTGACCACCCGGACCCCCGACTCCACCCGGCGCAGCGAACGTTCCCGCCGGGCGATCTTCGACGCCGCGCTCGAACTCATCGGCGAGGTCGGCTACGACAAGCTGACCATCGAGGGCATCGCGGCCCGCGCGGGCGTGGGCAAGCAGACGATCTACCGCTGGTGGCCCTCGAAGGCCGCCGTACTGCTGGACGCGTTCATCGCCGAGGGGGGCGACGAGGAGATCGTGCTCCCCGACACCGGCGACCTCGCCGCCGACCTCAAGCTCGTGCTGCGCGCGAGCGTCGACGAGTTCAACGACCCCACGTTCGAGGCGCCCTACCGGGCGCTCGCCGTCGCGGGGGCGAACGACCCCGAGCTCTCCGAACAGTTCGTGAACCGCCTCCAGGAGACCGGCCACCAGGCGTACGTCAACCGGCTGCGCAGCGCACAGGAGGCCGGCCACATCGCCGCGGACGCCGACCTGCGCATCGCCACGGAGATGCTCCTCGGCCCCTTCTTCCAGCGGTGGCTCATGCGTACGGTCCCCCTCACCCACGAGTTCACCGACACCCTCGTCGACATGCTCCTGAGGGCCCTCGCCCCGCGCTGAGCCGCCGCGGCGGCCCGTGCCGGGGCGCCCGACGCGGCCGGTCTCACACCCCCCGGATGCGTTCGGCGGTCACACCGGGAGCAGGATGGTGGCAGCATTGACCGGAGACCGCGGTCGAAGTGAGGGGATAGATGGAACGCAAGAGCAGGTTCTCCCAATGGCTGCGCCGTCCCAGGAGCGGAGCGGGCGGCGAAACGGGCACGGGCGCGGCGACCGCCGCCGCGCGCGAGGAACTGCTCCTGGCCGCCGCCGCCGCGGGCTTCCCCCTGGCCCCGGCCGCGCACCCGTCCGGGTACGGCTGTTCCTGTGAGCGCATCGGCTGTCCCACGCCCGGCCGCCACCCCGTCTCCTTCGCCTGGCAGACCCTCGCCACGACGGACGCCGAGAAGGTCACCAAATGGCTGCGCAGCCAGCCGGAGGCCAACTTCGTCACCGCCACCGGCATCGTCCACGACGTCCTCGACGTCCCCGCCGAGGCCGGCCGGCAGGCCCTGGACCGGCTGACGGAGGCCGGCGTCGAGGTCGGCCCGGTCGCCACCGTCGCCCCCGACCGCATGCTGTTCTTCACCGCCACCCGCGGCACCCCGGACGACGAGGACGAGTGGTGGCCGTGCGAGCTGGACTGCCATCCCGAGACCATGGACGAGCATCCGGGCCTGCGCTGGCACTGCCGCGGCAGCTACGTGCTGCTGCCCCCCTCGCAGCTCCCCGGGGACGAGGGCGTCGCCTGGCTCCTGGGCCCCGAGCGCCCGCTGCCCGACCCGCTGACCCTCCTGGAGTCCCTCACCGACGCCTGCGCCCAGTACGCGGGCGAGCGCCAGGACCACGAGCCGGCCCACCCCTGGCCCATCGGCCGCTGAGCCCCGCCGCCGGCGCCGCGGGCGGCTGCGCTACTCGCCCTTCGCCGCGGTCAGCGACTCGATCCGGTTGAGGAAGACCACCCTGCCGCCGTCGGCGTCCCGCGCCGGCACCCGCACCGCCGCCTCCGAGATCCGGGTGTACGTCACCGCCTGCTTCAGGTCGCCCTTCAGCAGCGCCTTCGTCCGCGGATCGGTCACCTCCGGGCGCACGCCCTTGACCATGGTGCGCCGCTCCCGGTGGTGCGCGGTGAAGAAGGCCAGCGCACCGCCGCCCTCGGTGCGCAGGGCCAGTGCGGGGAAGTCCGGAGCCTGCTCCGGAGTGTCGATGTACTCGGTCCAGAACGTCGGGGTCCGGGCGAGCTTGCCGCGCTCGGTCCGCAGCTGCGAGGTCGCCCCGCCCGGGGCGAACGTCCTGCCCTCGCCGGTGCGCAGGTAGTCCGTGTACGAGCTGCTCAGCACGCCCGGGTCGGCCATGAGGCCGCCCGACGCCGCGCCCTTGCCGCCGTCGCCGGCCTTGTCGTTCCCGCCGTTCTTGCCGGCCCCGCTGTCCTTGCCGTTTCCGCCGCCCTTGCCGCCCTTGCCGTCCGTGGTGCGGGCCGGGACGGCCTCGGCGTAGCCGTCCTCGTCGAGGACGAACTTCGGGACCTTCCCCTCGGCGAGCAGCGAGAGGTAGGCGGCCTTCCACGGCTGCCGGGCGCCGCTGCGCGTGAACACCACGAGCCACCGGTTGTCGTCACGGTTGCTGCGGGTGTCGGCGACGAAGAACTTCGGCCAGCCCGCCGACTTGGGGATGGTGAAGCGGGCGTCCTTGAGGACGAGCGCCGGATAACCGGGGTTGCCGCCGGGCGTCAGGGCGCGCTGGGCGACCATGTCCGCCCGGCCCATCTCGGCCAGCGCACCCGTCTCGACCCGGTCCACCAGGGCCGGGTCGAGCTTGCGGTACGCCTCGGTGTAGCCGTCGGTGAACCGCTGGAGGACCTTGGGGGCCTCAGCCCTGCTCACCGCCGGGACGATCGCCCGTTCGCCGTGCACCGTCACGCAGCCCGTCGCCGCCGGCAGCGACGCCAGCGTCAGAGCTGCCGCCGGGAACACTCGACGGGGCGACCGGCGTCTCATCGCGCTTCGACTCCTTGGTGACTGCTCGGGACGGCGCCACCCTACCCGCACGGCCCGGGGCGAAGAACACCACCAGGGTCGGGACCAGGTACAGCGTCCACGCCGCCACCTGAAGCCACGTCGGATCGGCCTGGAAGTTGAAGATGCCCTTCAGCAGCGTGCCGTACCAGCTGTCGGCCGGGACCTGCTCGCTGATGTCGAACGCCTTGCTGCCCAGGCCCGGCAGGACGTCGGCCTCCTGCAGGTCGTGGAAGCCGTAGGCGAGCACGCCCGCGGCGACCACGATCAGCATCGCGCCGGTCCAGGTGAAGAACTTCGCGAGGTTGATCTTCAGTGCGCCCCGGTAGAACAGCCAGCCCAGCACCACGGCCGTCAGCAGGCCCAGGACCGCGCCGACCAGGGGCCGGACGCCGTCGTCCGTCGCGTCCGCGGCGGCCCAGATGAACAGGGCGGTCTCCAGGCCCTCCCGGCCGACGGCCAGGAAGGCCGTCGCGACCAGCGCGCCGGTGCCCATCGCCAGGGCCGCGTCGAGCTTGCCGTGCAGCTCCTTCTTCAGGTGCCGCGCGGTGCGCCGCATCCAGAAGACCATCCACGTCACCAGGCCCACGGCGACGATCGACAGCGAGCCGCCGAGCAACTCCTGCGCCTCGAAGGTCAGGGTCTGCGAGCCGAAGGTCAGCAGCGCGCCGAAGCCCATGCTGATCAGCACCGCCACGGCGATGCCGGTCCACACCGGCGGCAGCGCGTCCTTGCGCCCGGTCTTGACCAGGTAGGCCACCAGGATGCAGACGACCAGGCTGGCCTCCAGCCCCTCGCGCAGGCCGATCAGGTAGTTGCCGAACACCCGGCATCTCCTTCCATAACGAGGCAGTGCGGACGGTTCACGCGAACAGGCCCTTGCCCCACCAGTCGTCGTCGCCCTTGATGCCGGGCGGCACGGCGAAGATCGCCGAACCGACGTGCTGGATGTACTCGTTCAGTGCGTCGTTGCGCGCCAGGTTCATCTGCAGCGGCACGAAGGCGTCCCGTACGTCGCGCTGGTACGCGAGGAAGAACAGCCCCGCCTCCAGACGGCCGAGCTTGTCCGTGCCGTCGGTGAAGGAGTAGCCGCGGCGCAGGATGGTGGCGCCGTTGTTGCTGTCCGGGTGGGCCAGCCGCACGTGGGAGTCCGGCTTCATGGCCTTGAGGTTGGGCTCGTCGCGCTCGCGCTGCTTGCCCACGGGCGCGCCCTGGGCCTTGTCGCGGCCGAAGATGTCCTCCTGCTCCTGCAGCGAGGTGCGGTCCCACGTCTCGATGTGCATCCGGATGCGCCGGGCGACCAGGTACGAACCGCCGGTCATCCAGCCGGCGCCGTCCTTCTCGCTCACCCACACGTGCTTGGCGAGGGCGGCGTCGTCGGTGCCCGAGACGTTCCGGGTGCCGTCCTTGAAGCCCATCATGTTGCGCGGGGTCTGTGCGTCCGGCGTCGTCGAGGACGTCTTGCCGAAGCCGAGCTGCGACCAGCGGATGGCGACCTTGCCCAT
>NZ_JAIXMK010000155.1:0-597 GCF_020328095.1 Streptomyces sichuanensis | reverse complement strand
GTCGAGGACGTCTTGCCGAAGCCGAGCTGCGACCAGCGGATGGCGACCTTGCCCATGCCGATGCGGGCGAGGTTGCGGATCGCGTGCACCGCGACCTGCGGGTCGTCGGCGCACGCCTGGACGCACAGGTCGCCGCCGCTGCGGGCCGGGTCGAGGTTGTCCCCGGGGAAGGCGGGCAGGTCGATCAGGGCCTGCGGGCGCCGGGACTTGATCCCGAAGCGGTCCTTGCCGTCCTTCTCGAACAGACCGGGACCCACGCCGAAGGTCAGGGTCAGCCGGGAGGGCTTGAGGCCGAGGGCCTCACCGGTGTCGTCCGGCGGCAGCTCACCCGGGCCGCCGTAGGCGCCGTCGCCGATCTCGTGACCGGCCGTCATCCGCTCGGCGGCGGCCGTCCACTCCTTCAGCACCTTGATCAGCGCGTTGCGGTCGGAGGTGGTGACGTCGAACGCCGCGAAGTGCAGGCGGTCCTGGACGGCCGTGGCGATGCCGGCCTGGTGGGCGCCGCGGAAGGGCACCGCGTCGCCGGCCGCGGCGGCCGGCCGGGCGTCGTGGCCGGTGCGCAGCGCGACGGCCGTGCCGCCGGCCGCGGCGGCGCCG
>NZ_JAIXMK010000154.1:0-14792 GCF_020328095.1 Streptomyces sichuanensis | reverse complement strand
GTGCCGCCGGCCGCGGCGGCGCCGAGCGCGAGGCCGGCGCCGCCCCAGCCGAGCACGGAGCGGCGGGAGGGGGCGGCCTTGGCGGCCTCGTCGCTCGCCTCGCCCGCCTTGCCGTCCGTCACGTTCTCGCGTATTTCGCCAGTCATGAGAAGTCCGTCCCCTTCGCTTACTTCGCGACCGCGCCGGCGAGCTTGGACAGCGGCTCGCCCAGGGCGTTGACGGCGTCGGACAGCTTCTTGCGGTCGTCCTTGCCGATGGCGTCGTACGACCTGAAGGTGTCGCCGTCGCGGTAGTCGTTCAGCAGCTTCTTCAGCTCGCCGAACTGCTTGTCCAGCTCCTTGGCGAGGTCGGAGTCGTTCTTCGAGGCGACCGGCTTCAGCAGCTCGTACGCCTTCTCGGCGCCCTCCACGTTGGCCTGGAAGTCGACCAGGTCGGTGTGGCTGTAGCGCTCCTCCTCACCGGTCACCTTGCCGGTGGCCACCTCGTCGAGCAGCTCCTTGGCGCCGTTGGCCATGCTGGTCGGGGTGATCTCGGCGGTGCCGACGACCTTCTGCCAGCCCTTGAGGTCCTCCATCAGCTGGTCGGCCAGCTTCTTGTCGTCCTCGGAGATCTCCTTGGCCTCCCAGAGGGACTTCTCCAGCTTGTGCCAGCCCGTCCACTTCTGGTCCTTCTCCAGGCCGTCCTCGCGCACGTCGACCTTGGGGTCGATGTCGCCGAAGGACTCCGCCACCGGCTCGGTGCGCTCCCAGCCGATGCGGGAGACGGCGTAGAGCTTCTTCGCCTCGTCCACGTCGCCGGCCTTGACCGCGTCGGCGAACTTCTGCGCCGCCGGGATGGTCTCGTCGGCCTGCTGCTGGACGTACTTGCGGTACTCGGCGACCGCCTTGTCCAGCTCCGGGTTGCTCTTCTCCTGCTTGCCGTCGCCGGTGACGGTGACCTTCTGGCGGATGCCGTCGCCCTTCATTCCGGGCTTGCAGGCGATTTCGTAGGCGCCGGCCTTCTTGATCGTCGCGACGATCTCGGCCTTGGTGCCCGGGCCTATGTTCTCCCGCTCCGCGACAATTCGATCACCGGCGGCGTAGAGGTAGACCTCGGTGACCTTCGAGCCCTTGTTCTCGACATTGATCTTGACGTGACCGGCCGGGAACGAGGTCTTCGAGACCTCGCACGCGTCGTCCTTCGCCTTGACCGCAATGGCGTCCGAGTCCTTCTTGTCCGACTTCTCGGCACAACCGGACACGGCGGTCAGGGCCGCGGCTGCCGCGACGGCGACGACGGCGGAGGAGCGGAGGACTCGCATGGGGGCTCCAGGCTTGCTCGGAGAGCGGATGAGGGATGGCCGAAAACGATTGCTCGAATAAGGCCGCCCTAACTTATCTGAGGCTTGCCTACCCTGTTCCCCGCCAGGAGAGTGATTCTGCTCTCATGAGGCAAAATCTCGGCCCTCCCGCCGCGGTATCACCAATGGTCCCCGGCTGCACGGATGATCAATTACGTCGACCGGCTGGGAATAGACACGACTTAGCAATTCGGGCAGATACACCGTCGCCGGTGGGCCGTCGGCCGCTATGCGCCCGTCGTGGAGCAGGGCGACGCGGTCCGCGTACGCCCCGGCGAGACCGAGGTCGTGCAGCACGACCACCACCGCGTCGCCCGCGGCCGCGCGCTCGCGGCAGATGCGCAGCACCACTTCCTGGTGGCGCAGGTCCAGCGCCGCCGTCGGCTCGTCGAGCAGCAGCAGGGCGGTGCGCTGGGCGAGGACCCGGGCCAGCGCCACCCGGGCCCGCTCGCCGCCCGACAGCGCGGCGAACGGGCGGGGTCCGAATCCGGCCACGTCGGCGGCGGCCATGGCCTCCCGGACCGCCGCGTCGTCCTCCTCCTCGGCGGCCGTCCCGGCCCAGGGCGCGCGGCCCATCCGCACGACCTCCCCGACGGTGAAGGGGAACGACAGCCCGGCCGTCTGCGGCAGCACGGCCCGGCGCAGGGCGAGTTCGCCCGCGCTCCACGCACCGGCCGGCAGCCCGTCGACGCGCACCTCGCCGGACTCGGCGGGCAGATCGCCGGCGAGCGCGGCCAGCAGGGTGGACTTGCCGGCCCCGTTCGGCCCGACGAGCGCCACGACCTCGCCCGCGCGGACCGTCAGATCGACACCGGCCAGCACGGCCCGCCCTCCGAGCCGCACGTGCAGGGAACGGGCCTCGGCCAGCGCCGAACCGGCGACGACGGGGGCGGGAAGCCGCCGCCCGCCCCGGCGGGGGAGGAACGAACGCAGGGTACGGGCGCTCATGCCCACCCTCCTCGTGCCGGGCCGAGGTGTGGCGTACGGGCGCTCATGCCCACCCTCCCTGCTTCCGTCGCGTCCTGCGCAGCAACCAGAAGAAGAACGGGCTGCCGAACAAGGCCGTCAGGACCCCCAGGGGCAGCTCCGCCGGCTGGGCGGCCGTGCGGGCCGCGAGGTCACCGGCGACCAGCACCAGGGCGCCGCCCAGGGCGCTGCCCGGCACCAGGAAGCGGTGCGCCGGGCCCGCCGCCATCCGCAGCAGGTGCGGCACCAGCAGGCCCACGAACGTGATGACGCCCGCCACCGCCACCGCCGCCGCCGTCAGCAGCGCGACCACCAGCACCAGCACCAGCCGCAGCCGTTCCACGTCGACGCCCAGGTGGCGGGCCGGCCGTTCGCCGAGCGCGAGCAGGTCCAGCTTGCGCGCGTACCAGGGGGCGACGGCCAGCCCGGCCAGGGCGCACGGCAGCACGGCCAGCACCTTCGGCCACGTTGCCTGCGCCAGCGAACCGAGCTGCCAGAAGGCGATCTGGGCGATCTGGGCGTTGTCCGCGAGGAAGACGCCCAGCCCGACGAGCGCGCCCGCGAACGCGTTCACGGCGATGCCGGTGAGGATGAGCGTCACCACCTCCGTACGGCCGCCCGAGCGGGAGAGCACGTAGACCAGCAGCACGGTCACCAGCCCGCCCGCGAACGCGCAGACGCTGATCGTCCAGGTCCCGAGGAAGCTCAGCCCCAGCGCGATCGAGGTGACCGCGCCGACGGCCGCGCCCATGGAGATGCCGATGACGCCGGGCTCGGCGAGGGGGTTGCCGAACACGCCCTGCATGAGCGCGCCCGCGCACCCGAGCGAGGCGCCGACCAGCACGGCCAGCACGACGCGGGGCAGCCGTACGTTCCACAGCACGCTCTCGCCGACCCGGTCCAGCGGCGCGCCGCCGAGACCGGCGCGGTGCAGGAGGGAGCCCGTGACGTCCCCGACCGGGATGTCGTAGGCGCCGAGGCCGGCGGAGAGCAGGCACAGGGCGGCGAGGGCGACGGCCATGCCGCACGTCAGCACGGCGGCGCGGCGGCCGGCGCGCCCGCGCGACGGTGCCGGCGAGGTGTCGCCCTCACGGGCGCGGCCGGCGTCCGGCGCGGCGTCACGGTCGCTTGGGGGAGCGGACGGTGCCGCCCCGGTGGGGGTTCTCGACGGGTGGCCCATGTCAGCGGCCGCCCCGGTGGATCTGCTCGACCAGGGAGGTGAGCACCGCGTCCGTGCGCGGGCCGAAGTTCAGCAGGACGCCGTCGTCGACGGAGGCGATCCGGCGGTCCAGGCCGGCCGGGGTCTGGCCCACGCCGGGGATCTTCAGCAGGCCGTCCACGCCGCCGACCGAGTCGAGTCCCTTGCTCATCACGAGGATCACGTCCGGCGCGGCCTTCGCCAGCGCCTCGCTCGTGATGGGCGTGAAGTCCCTTTTCAGGCCCGACTCCCTGCCCGCGTCGATGCCGCCGGCCGCCTCGATCAGCGAGTCGGCACCCGAACCGGCGCCGCCCAGGAGGTAGACCGAGGCCGAGCCGCGCAGGTAGAGGAAGGCGACCCGCGGTCTGCCGGTGCCCGCGGCGGCGTCGCGCGGAATGCCCTTGCGCGCCTGCTCGATGCGGCCCTGGGTGCGGGTGCGCAGCTCGTCCCCGGCGGTGCGCACGCCGAGCGCGGCGGCCACCGCGTCGATGCGGGTACCGACGTCGTCGAGCTTCTTCGCCGGGTCCAGGACGACGAGCGGGACGCCCGCGGCCCGGATCTGCCCGATCGCCTCGGCGGGGCCGGTGGTGGTCTCGGCGAGGACGAGCGTGGGCTTCAGGGACAGCACGCTCTCCGCCGAGACGTCGTGCGCGCGCGTGACGACGGGCAGCCTGCGCGCCTGCTCGAACGTGGCGGTGATGTCGCGTGCGACGACCTGCTCGCCCAGACCGAGGCCGAAAACGACCTCGGACAGCGCGCCGCTGAGTGGGACGATCCGATCGGTGGCCGTCACGGTGACGTCGCGGCCGTCGGACGACCGTACGGTGACCGGCAGTCGGGGCGTCGGCTTCGTCGCCGGCAGTTCCACGCGGTCGGCCGCCGCCCGGCGCCCGTCCGCCGTGCCGCCGCCGCGCCCGCCGGTCCCGGAGACGGCGTCCGAGGGGCCGCAGCCGGTGAGGACGGCGGCCAGGGCCAGCAGGGCCGCAAGAGCGCCGAGGAGGCGTGGGAGGCGTATCGGCGCGCCCACCGGCCGGTGTTGGGACACATTCCCGCCTTTCGCTGTGAACCAGTCGGGATATAGCTTAGGTTAGCCTTACCTAAATTGCTATTGCCCGAGAGGGGCTCCCGATGCTGCCGTTCAGACCTGCCCGCGCGCCCGTCGTCGCGCTCCTCGCGGCCGCGCTGACGGTCGTGATCCCCGCGCGTGCCGCAGCGGCGGCGGACGGCCGCGAGGTCTCGGGCGGCCGGCTCGACTGGGGCATCAAGTCCTCCTTCCAGAGCTACGTCACCGGGCCCGTGGCACAGGGGAGTTGGGAGCTCCAGGGAGGGGCGGCAACGGTCGGCGGCAGCCAGTTCCGCTTCCACTCCGCCAAGGGATCCCACCGGCCCGGCACCGGCGCCTTCGAGGCGGCCTTCTCCGGCGGCGTCCACTTCACCGGCCACCGCAAGCCCGACGGCTCCCACGAACTCGACCTCACCGTCAGCCGCCCCACCGTCCGCATCGCGGACGGCAACGGCACCCTCTACGCCGACGTGACGAGCAAGGCCAAGGGCACGGGCGAGGTCACGACCGCCTCCCAGGTCGCGTTCGCCGCGCTCGACGTCTCCGGCGTGAACCTGCGCGGCAGCGGGACGGCCGTGCGGCTCGCGAACGTTCCGGCCACGCTCACCGAGCAGGGCGCCAAGGCGTTCGCGGGTTACTACACCCGGGGCACGGCCCTGGACCCCGTCAGCCTCTCGGCCGACATCGTGGCCGCCGCTACGGCGCCGTCGCCCACGCCGCCGGGCGCCGGCCCGTCCGCGACGCCCGCGGAAAAGGGCGGGTCCCGGGGCGAGTTCACCGGCGCGGCCGTCGACTGGGGGGTGCGCCGCACCTTCCGGGAGTACGTCACCGGCTCCCTCGCCCAGGGCTCGTGGAAGCTGGGCGACGGCGCCCAGGACGGCGGAGCGCTCTTCCGCTTCCCGGGCGGCAAGGGTGCGTACGACGCCGGGGCGACGGCCCTCGACGCCTCCTTCGCGGGCACCCTCCGCTTCACCGGCAAGGACCTCGACCTCGCACTGGGCGGGGTGAAGGTCACGGTGAAGGACGGCAGGGGGACGCTCTCGGCGGATGTCACCCGGAGCGGCGCGGACGTCCGCAGGAACGTTCCGCTCGTTTCCTTCGACGCCTCCGGACTGAAGGAGAAGGACGGCCTCGTCGCCGTGTCCGAGGCCCCGGCCAGGCTCACCGCCGAAGGCGCCGGGGCCTTCGGCGGGATGTACCAGGAGGGCGCGGACATGGATCCGGTCTCGCTCGCCGTGCCCCTCGCCGCGGGTGCCGCGCTCCCGCCGCTGCCCGACCTCGGCCGCGCGCCGGCCGCGAGCCCGACGGCCGCGCCCGCCGCGGCCGCACCCCGTACGGAGCCGGTCGCGGCCGGCTCCTCCTTCCCCGTCGTGCCGGTGACGGCCGCCGCCGTGGTCCTCCTGGCCGCGGCCGTCACCTTCGCCCTCGGCCGCAGGCGCCGGACCGCCGCCGCGGCGCGCGCGGCACACGAGGAATGACCCGACTCCGCGCCGGCCGCTGCCTCCTCCTCACCGAGCGGCCGGCGCGGCCCCTCCCCACCCCGATGTCCACGAGCGTTTCCCCTACCTAGGAGACAACCGACCATGACCGTCGCCGCACGCCGACGACCCCTCGCCCTCGCGGCAGCCGTCGCCACGGCCGCCGCCGCTCTGGGCGCCACCGCGCTGACCGTTCCGGCGGCCCACGCCGCGGACGGACCCCCGCCGCAGATGCAGCTCAAGGACGGCACGCTGGACTGGGGGCTGAAGAAGTCCTTCCGCGAGTACATCGAGACCGGCTTCGGAGGCGGCACGATCGAGGTCGCCGACGGCGCGCGGCGCACCGGCGACGGCCCCTTCACCTTCACCGGCGGCACGGGCACGTACGACATGGCCTCGCACGCCGTCGCCACCACCTTCAAGGGCGGCGTGCGCTTCCTCGGCCACGACGGCGAGCTCGACCTGACGTTCGCGGACCTGAAGCTGGCGGGCGACGCCGGCGGCAAGACCGGCCGCATCACCGCCGACGTCACCAGGGACGGCGCGACGCAGGACGACGTGCCCCTCGCCTCCCTGGACCTGGGGGCGGCCAAGCGGGGCGGCGGCAAGGGCGGCGTCATCACCCTCGGCGAGATACCCGCCAAGCTGACCGCCCAGGGCGCCAAGGTCTTCGCGTACCGGGGACGTTCCTTCTACAAGGAGGGTGCCGCGCTCGACAACGCCTCGCTCACGGTGACGGCGGTGGCGCAGCCGCCGGCGGGCGGCGGCACGAAGGAGACCGGTACGTCCACCGACCACCCCGGCACGAAGGACGCGGGCACGTCCACGGACCACCCCGCCACCAGGGACGCGGGCACGTCCACGGACGATCCCGGCACGAAGAGCGGCGCGGGCACGCCCACGACCGAGGGCGGCAGGACCGGCGACGGGAAGCCCGCCCAGGGCGGTGTGCACGACGGACGCCTGGACTGGGGCATCAAGAAGTCCTTCCGCGAGTACATCACCGACGGATACGCCAAGGGCAAGGCCGAACTCCTCGGTGACGCCGTGAAGAAGGGCGACTCCTACCGCTTCCCCAAGGGCCACGGGACGTACGACGCGTCCGCGAACACGCTCGACGCCGCCTTCAACGGAGAGGTGCGCTTCAGCGGCCACGACGGGGAACTGGACCTGAAGCTCGGCAACTTCACGGTCAAGGCGTCCACCACCGGCGCGACGCTGAGCGCCGACGTGTCCGCCAAGGGCAAGGAGTCGACCACCACGACGAAGGCCGTGCCGCTCGCGCACCTCAAGCCCGGCGCGGACGCGTTCAAGGCCAAGGACGGGGTCGTCTCGCTCTCCGCCGTCCCGGCCACCCTGACCGAGGAGGGCGCCAAGGTCTTCTCGTACAAGGGCCGGTCGTTCTACAAGGCGGGCACGGACCTCGACCCGGTGAACCTCGCCGTCGCCGTCGAGAAGGACGCCAAGCTGCCCGACGACCAGGGCTCCTCCTCCGGAACCGGCACCGGCACGGGCTCCGGATCCGGATCCGCCGCGGGATCCGGCTCCACCGGTACCGGCAGCGGCTCCGGCACGGGCGGCGGCGCCACGGGCAGCGAGGCGTCCCTCGCCGCCACCGGCGCCGGCGTTCCCGCCGGCCCGCTCGCCGGCGGGGCCGCGGCCCTCGTCGTCGCCGGCGGCGCGGCCGTCTACGCCACCCGCCGGCGCGCCTCGCTCGCCAAGGGCTGACGGCCCCTCCCCGAGAACGGCCTGCGCCCCCGGTACGGTCACCGGGGGCGCAGGCGCAGGTCCGTGCGGAAAGGGTGCAGGTCAGGCGCTGAGCGGGAACTCCCGCCCCAGCTCGTGGAAGACCGCGGTGTTCAGCGCGAACGCCCGCTTGCACTCCTCGATCACGCGCTGCTTCTCCAGGTCGTCCACCGGCAGGGCGTCCAGCAGCTCGCGGTACTCGCGCTTGAAGGCGGCGGGGTTGGGGATCCCCTCGAAGACGTAGAAGCGGACGCCGTCGCCCTTGCGGGCGAAGCCCCAGGTCTTCTCGGCGGTGCCCCGGATGATCTGGCCGCCGGAGAGGTCGCCCAGGTAGCGCGTGTAGTGGTGGGCGACGTAGCCGGCGGGCCAGTCGCGGGCGCACTCCGCGACCCGCGCCGCATACGCCGCCGTCGCGGGCAGCGGCTCCACGCCCCTGCGCCAGCCGGACCCGCCGAGATGGGCGAGGTCCCGCTCCAGCTGGGCGGTGCGGGCCAGCTCCGGACGTATGAACGGGCCCGCGACGGGGTCCGACGCCAGGGCCGCGGAGGCCGATTCCAGGGCCTCGTACACGAACCACAGCTGTTCGGTGTAGCGGCGGTAGGCCGCGACCCCGAGCCGGCCGCCGAGCATGTCGCTCATGAACGACGAGTTCTCGGCTTCCGTGTGCTGCTCGTGCGAGGCGGTGCGGATGAGCGTGGAGAACGGCGTCGTGGCGGGCGCGTCCAAGGCGGACCTCCGGTGACCGAGGGGACGGGAAGGCGGTGGAGAAGACGGGCGGTAACCGATGCGCCGGGGCGCGCCGCCACCACCCATCCTCTCTAGTTAGGGTTACCTAAGTCAATTGCTTCCCGACGCGCTGTCGGTAAAAACCCTACGGCAGCGTGAGGATCTCCGCACCCGTCTCCGTCACGACGAGCGTGTGCTCGAACTGCGCGGTCCGCTTGCGGTCCTTGGTGACGACCGTCCAGCCGTCCTCCCACATGTCGTACTCGTGCGTGCCCAGCGTCAGCATCGGCTCGATCGTGAACGTCATGCCGGGCTGGATGAGCGTGTCGTGG
This sequence comes from Streptomyces sichuanensis, assembly GCF_020328095.1. Classification (NCBI taxonomy): domain Bacteria; kingdom Bacillati; phylum Actinomycetota; class Actinomycetes; order Kitasatosporales; family Streptomycetaceae; genus Streptomyces; species Streptomyces sichuanensis. The sequence goes on along the minus strand of NZ_JAIXMK010000154.1, from coordinate 5,944 downwards.
TGCGGGCTGTCGTAGTGGGGGACGATCAGGCCGGAGTGGAACGAGGAGTTGATGCCGTGCCCGGTGAAGTCGCGGACGACGCCGTAGCCGAAGCGCTTGGCGTACGACTCGATGACACGGCCGATGACGTTGATGCGGCGGCCGGGCTTGACCGCCTTGATGGCCCGGTTCAGCGACTCGCGGGTGCGCTCGACGAGCAGGCGCGACTCCTCGTCCACCTCGCCGCAGAGGTAGGTGGCGTTGTTGTCGCCGTGCACGCCGCCGATGTAGGCGGTCACGTCGAGGTTCACGATGTCGCCGTCGCGCAGCACGGTGGAGTCCGGGATGCCGTGGCAGATGACCTCGTTGACCGACGCGCACAGCGACTTGGGGAAGCCGCGGTAGCCGAGCGTCGAGGGGTAGGCGCCGTGGTCGCACATGTACTCGTGCGCCACGCGGTCCAGCTCGTCGGTGGTGACGCCGGGGGCGATGTGCTTGGCCGCCTCCTCCATGGCCCGCGCGGCGATGCCGCCCGCGATCCGCATCTTCTCGATCGTCTCGGCGTCCTGGACCTCGGGGCCGGTGTACGGGGTGGGTGCGTCCTTCCCCACGTACTCGGGCCGCAGGATCGAGGCGGGGACAGGGCGGGCGGGGGAGAGTGTCCCCGGGACAAGAAGCGACTGGCCAGACATGTCTGCGAGTGTAGTCAGGGTCGGAACACACGCTGGAGGAGAGCTGATGGCACTGTTCAGGCGGCGCACGGCCGGCAAGCCGGGCGAGTGGTACTACTGCCTCAAGCACGGGGCGGTCGAGGAGGGGCCGGAGTGCCGGGCCGCGGACCGCATGGGCCCCTACGGGACGCGGGAGGAGGCGGCCCACGCCATGGAGACGGCCCGGGAGCGGAACGAGGAGTGGCGGGAGGACCCGCGCTGGAAGGACGAGGACTGAACCGTCACCGGCACCGCCGGGCGCGCCCACGAGGCGGCCCGGCCGGTGCCGGTGACGGGCGGAACCTGCCCTAGGCCGCCTCCGACACCGCTTCCGCGGCCTTCCGCTGCCGCATCCGCACGGCGTGCGGGTCCGTCCTCTGGTCGTAGGACATGAGCTTCGGCAGTGACAGGGCCAGCAGCCCCACCGACGCCACGCACGCCAGGCCGCCCGACCACACCGACGTCCGGACGCTGGTCAGCGCCGCCATGCCGCCCGCCCGGACCTGGCCCAGCTGCGGGCCGACGGAGTACGACAGCAGCTCTATGCCCGCGAGGCGGCCGCGCAGCTCGTCCGGGATCGTCTGGTCCCAGATCGCCGAACGGAACAGGCCGCTGACCGTGTCGCAGCCGCCCGCCACGGCCAGGAAGAGGAGCACCAGCCAGACGTTGTGCAGCCAGCCCGCCACGGACATCGCCGCACCCCAGCCCACCGCCGCGAGCACCACCAGCCGGCCGTGCCGGTGGATGCGCGAGACCCAGCCGCTGGTCAGGCTCACCACCAGCGAGCCGACCGCGCCCGCCGAGTACATCAGGCCCAGCGCCCACCGCGCGTCCAGGTCGTCGGCGAGGAACGGGAAGATCGCGGTGGGGTAGGCGAAGAACATCGCCGCCATGTCCACGGCGTACGTACCCAGCAGCTCCTTGCGGCTCCACGCGTAGCGGGCGCCGTCGAGGATGCCGCGCAGCGACGGCTTCTCCGCGTCGTGGGAGGCGGGGGAGGGCGCCAGGCCCAGGGCGAGCACCACGGACAGCGCGAACGAGAGGACGTCCAGGAAGTACGCCCACGGCAGCCCCGCGAAGGTGATGACCACACCGGCCAGCGAAGGGCCGGCGATGGCCCCGACCTGCCAGCGCATGGAGTTCAGCGCGATGGCGGCCGGCAGCTGCTCGTGGGGGACGATCCGCGGCACGATCGCCTGCAGCGCCGGACGCTGCAGCCCGGTCAGCGCGCTGACCAGCGCGGCCACCACGTACAACGGCCAGACCATCGGGTGCGGCAGCAGCGTGTTGAGGAGCAGCATCCCGCTCAGGACGCCGAGACCGACCTCCGTCCACAGGATCAGCTTGCGACGGTCGAGGGCGTCGGCCAGGGCGCCGCCGTACAGACCGAAGACGATCAGCGGTACCAGCTCGACCGCACCGACCGCGCCGACCGCGAGCGTGGAACCGGTCAGCTCCTTGAGCTGCAGCGGCACCGCGACGAAGGTCAGGAAGCTGCCGAAGACGGTCACCAGACCGGCGATCCACATGCGCCGGAAGTCGGGCGAGGAACGCCAGGGGGAGAGGTCGGGCAGCAGGGCGCGCAGCCGTGCGGCGGGGGAGGGGGGAGGGGGATGGTGCTCGGTCACGGGGCACCATGGTCCGGTCGTGGCCCGGGCGAAGCAAACGAATATCCCGGAAAGGCAGCTTCCGGCCACTTCCGGCCCGTTTCGGGGCGGCGGGGCGCGGGCCGGCGCCCGGTGCTACCAGCGGGTGGGCGGCGGGGCGGCCAGGTGCTCTGCCAGGCGCGACAGGCGGTCGCGGAAGCGGCGACCCCGCGGGGCCGGGCCGGTGGTCTCGCCGGCGGCGGCGCTGACCAGGTGCTGGACGGTGTCCAGATCCAGCTCGGCGGCGGCCGGCACGCTCAGCGCGTCGTGCGCGAGCGCGTGCAGGTCGGCCCGCGCGGCGCGGGGCGCGCCGTCCAGCGCCAGGACGGTCACCCCGTCGCGCCGCGCGTCGTGCACCCGCTCCAGGAGCCCCTCCCCGGGCTGCCCCTCCGCCACCACCAGCAGCGTCTCGCCGCGCCGCGCCGCCTCCAGCCGGCTCAGCCCCACCGACAGGTGCGTCGGCGCGCCGGACGGCACCCGGTGGCGGACGAGCGTCGGGGCGAGCTCCGGCAGACCGGACCAGGCGGCCTCGTCGTCCAGGTGGGCGGCGAGGTGCCAGGGCTCGTACTCCGCCGTGCCGACGAGCAGCAGCCCGCCGCCGTGGGCCTCGACGGAGGTCCGCAGGGCCCCCGCGAAACGGCGGGTGGCCTGCAGCCACTCGGTCCCGGCCAGCGCCTCGCGCAGCAGTGCGACCCGTACCGCGTCCATGCGGCGCATCCTGCCCCAACCGCCGCAGGCGGATGCGGAGTTACGGGGTGGCTCACCCGTTCGGACGCCAGGGGTGCCCGTGCGGGGCGCAACCGGGCCGTCGGGCGCGGTACGGGCGTGACAGTATCGCTGTCATGACTACTTCTGATGGCGTGGTGAAGGACGTGAAGAAGGCCCCTGCGAAGGACCCTTGGGACCTTCCCGACGTTTCCGGCATGGTGGTCGGCGTGCTCGGCGGGACCGGTGACCAGGGCCGCGGCCTCGCCTACCGGCTGGCCAAGGCCGGCCAGCGAGTGATCATCGGTTCGCGCGCCGCGGAGCGGGCGCAGGCCGCCGCCGGGGAGCTGGGCCTGGGCATCGAGGGCCTGGACAACGCCGAGTGCGCCCGCCGCAGCGACATCGTGATCGTCGCCGTGCCGTGGGACGGCCACGCCAAGACCCTCGAAGCGCTGCGCGAGGAGCTCGCGGGCAAGCTCGTCGTCGACTGCGTCAACCCGCTCGGCTTCGACAAGCAGGGCGCCTACGCGCTCAAGCCGGAGGAGGGCAGCGCCGCCCAGCAGGCCGCCGCCCTGCTGCCCGAGTCCCGGGTGACCGCCGCCTTCCACCACCTGTCCGCGGTGCTGCTGTCGGACCCGGAGATCGCGGAGATCGACACCGACGTGATGGTCCTCGGCGAGAAGCGGGCCGACACCGACATCGTGCAGGCGCTGGCCGGCCGCATCCCCGGCATGCGCGGCGTCTTCGCGGGCCGGCTGCGCAACGCCCACCAGGTGGAGTCCCTCGTCGCCAACCTGATCTCCGTGAACCGCCGCTACAAGGCGCACGCCGGGCTGCGGGTCACGGACGTCTGAGCCGCCCGGGGCATGGGGGACAATGACCGGGATCGTACGCACATGCGCCCCCGCCGTCGGACAGGAGCCGCCCCCATGCCCCGCCTCGCCCTCTACGCCCTCGCCGTCTGCGTCCTCGCGGTCGCGGCGGCCGTCGTCTCCTTCGCGCGCGGCAGCTGGCTCGGCATCGTGTGGATCCTGCTGCTCGGCGTCGCGTCGAACATCGCCTGGTACTACGTGCGCAAGGCGAAGAACGACAAGGCCGCGGAGCAGGGCTCCGCGGCCGGCCGGGCTGCCTGATCGGCCGGGCGCCTGATCGCGCCGAGCCGCCTGATCAGCCGATCACGAGGCCGTCCAGCGGCGGGATCTCCGGCGTGCCCTCCCAGAAGCGGAACAGCTTCTGGCCCCAGTAGGTGTCCCACTCGGTGACGCCGAGGCTCCGCAGCACCGCGTCGATCATGTCGAAGAAGGCGTGGTTGACCTCCGGGATCCACAGGAAGCCGAAGACCGCGAGCAGGCCGAACGGCGCGAACGGCTCCACCTGGCGGCGCACCTTGTACGACAGCCAGGGCTCGATCACGCCGTAGCCGTCCAGGCCCGGCACGGGCAGGAAGTTGAGGATCACGGCGGTCACGTGCAGCTGGACCGTGAAGGCGAGGGCGTAGCGGGCGTTGTCCGGTATCCCGTCCAGCGCTCCCAGCAGGAACGGGAGGCCGATGGCGAGGACGAAGAGGGCGTCCATCAGCGGGCCGGCCGCCGAGACCAGGCTCTGCTTCCAGCGGCTGCGGATGCGGTGGCGCTCGATGAAGACCGCGCCGCCCGGCAGGCCGATGCCGCCCATGATGACGAAGATCACCGGCAGCACGATGCTGAGCAGGGCGTGGGTGTAGCGGAGGGGATTGAGGGTCAGGTAGCCCTTGGCCCCGACGGATATGTCACCGCCGTGCAGGGCGGTGCGGGCGTGCGAGAACTCGTGCAGGCACAGCGAGACGACCCAGCCCGACAGGACGAACAGGAACACGGCGAAACCGGGGTTCGCCGAGAAGCCGGTCCACACCGCCCAGAGGGAGACCGCCATGATGGCGACGAGGGCGAGGAAGACGGGGCTCACACGCCCTTCGCCGCGGGCCGCTTGCGTTGCCATGCCAGTGTGCTCCTGGGGATGAGGCCGCCGGGAAAACCCCGGGGCGTGCGAACGTACCGGGCGACGGTACTTGGCCCGGGACATATTTCGTAGCGCCGGGTCCGGCGCGGGGGAGAATGGGCCGGTGCGTTACGGCATCCTCGGCACCACCCAGGCCCACACCGACGACGGCATCCCCATGCCCCTCGGCGGCACCCGGCTGCGCGCGCTCCTGGCCGCGCTGGCCCTGCATCCGGGGCGGCTGCGCCCCGCCGATGCGCTGATCGACGAGGTCTGGGACGGTGCACCGCCCGCGGACGCGGTGGGCGCCCTGCAGGCGCTCGTCGGACGGCTGCGGCGGGCCGTGGGCCGGGAGGCGGTGACCTCCGCCGCGGGCGGCTACCGGCTGTCCGCCGACCCCGACGACGTCGACCTGCACCGCTTCGAGCGGCTGGCCGGCGAGGGCGAGGGCGCCCTCGCCGACGGGGATCCCGCGAAGGCGGCGGCCCTGCTCGACGACGCCCTCGCGCTGTGGCGCGGCCCCGCCCTCGCGGACCTGCCGGGCCGGGCGGTGCCGGTCCGCCGGCTGGAGGCCCGCCACCTGGCGGCGCGCCGCGCCCGCCTGGCCGCCGCGGTGGCCCTGGGCCAGGCGGCCGGAACGCTCCCCGCCCTGGCCGAACTCTGCGACACCCACCCCCTCGACGAACCCCTCCAGGCCCTCCGCCTGCGCGCCCTGCGCGCCGCGGGCCGCCCCGCCGAGGCCCTGGCCGCCTACGCCGAGGTCGCCCGCACCCTGACCGAAACCCTGGGCACCACCCCGGGCCCGGAACTCCGCACCCTCCACGGCGAACTCCTCAACCCGCCCGCGCCGCCGCCGGGGCCCCGGCCCGCCGCCCCCGGCACGGCCCCGCACGCCGCCGACCCGGCAACTCCGCCCGTCGGCGGGGC
>NZ_JAIXMK010000153.1:0-21931 GCF_020328095.1 Streptomyces sichuanensis | reverse complement strand
CGTGGACGTCGGCAGCCACAACGGCACCTACCTCAACGGCCGCGCCGTGCGGCGCGGCCCCGTCGCCCCCGGGGACATCGTCGGCATCGGCCACTCCGACTTCATCCTGGTCGGCGACCAGCTGCAGGTGTTCGTCGACACCGGCGAGGTCTCCCTCGACGTCCAGGAACTCTCCGTCCGGGTCGACAAGGGACGCAAGACGCTCCTGGACGACGTCTCCTTCCCCGTGCGGGCGAAGTACCTGCTCGCCGTCGTGGGACCGAGCGGCGCCGGCAAGTCGACCCTGCTCAACGCCCTGACCGGGCAGCGCCCGGCCGACCGGGGCACCGTGCTCTACGACGGGCGCGACCTGTACCGGGACTACGCCGAGCTCAGGGCGCGCATCGGCCTCGTGCCGCAGGACGACATCCTGCACGCCCAGCTCAGCGTCCGCCGCGCCCTGCGCTACGCCGCCGAGCTGCGCTTCCCCGGCGACACCGCGAAGGCCGAGCGGGAGGCCCGCGTCGACGAGGTGATCGGCGAACTGGGGCTGGAACAGCGTGCGCGCCAGCCCATCCACAGCCTCTCCGGCGGCCAGCGCAAGCGCGTCAGCGTGGCGCTGGAGCTGCTGACCAAGCCGTCGCTGCTCTTCCTCGACGAGCCGACCTCCGGCCTCGACCCGGGCATGGACCGCTCGGTGATGACCATGCTCCGCACCCTCGCGGACGACGGCCGCACGGTCATCGTCGTCACGCACAGCGTGCTGAGCCTGGACGTGTGCGACCGGCTCCTGGTGCTCGCACCGGGCGGACGCACCGCGTTCTACGGGCCGCCCCGGGACACCCTCGACTTCTTCGGCTTCACGCAATGGCCCGAGGCGTTCGAGGCGTTCGAGAACGACCGCGACCGCGACTGGGCGGGCGAATACCGCGCCTCCCCGCAGTACGACCGCTACATCACGGCCGCCAGCGAGCAGCCGCGGCTGGGCGGCGCAGCGGCGGCCCCGCCCGCCCTGGAACCGGTCAAGGCCCAGAGCTGGGGCGCCCAGCTGCGCACCCTGATGCGCCGCTACGCCGCCGCCCTGAGCGCCGACCGGACCTTCCTGGCCATCATGATCGCGCTGCCGTTCGTCATGGGCGCGATGGCTCGGGCCCTGGCGGGCAGCCGGCTCACGGCCGAGTCGGCCATGAACGCGCTGCTGATCCTGTGCGTGGGCGGGGTGCTGACGGGCGCCGCCAACGCCGTGCGCGAACTGGTCAAGGAACGCGTCATCTACCGGAGAGAACGGGCGGTCGGCCTGTCCCGGTCGGCCTATGTGATGTCCAAGGTCCTGGTGCTCGGCCTGATCACGGTCGTCCAGGCGGTCGTGCTGACCCTGGTCGGACTGGCCGGGGTGGACACCGGCGCGCCGGGAGGCAGGGGCGTGCTGCTGCCACCGCTGGCCGAGATCGCCCTGGCCGTGGCGCTGCTGTCGTTCACGTCCATGATGACGGGCCTGCTGGTCTCGGCGCTGGTGCGCAAGGAGGAGGTCACCATGCCGCTGCTGGTGCTCCTCGCCATCGTGCAGGTCGTCTTCTGCGGGGCCCTGCTCAAGCTGCACGGCGTGCCCGGGCTGGAACAGCTGTCGTGGCTGGTGCCCGCGCGCTGGGCCCTGGCCGCGATGGGCAGCACCGTCGACCTCGAACGCCTGGTGCCGGGCAAGGTGACCACCGACCCGCTCTTCGACCACACGGCCGCCGTCTGGCTGCTCGACATGGGCATGATGGTGGTCCTGTCGGTCGTCATCGGCCTTCTGATCGCCCGGCTGCTGCGCCGCCAAGAGCCCGCCGTGATGCGGAAGTGAGCGGCCCATGAGCGCAGCAGCAGGCCCCTACGGCGCCACCCCCCGGACGCCCGGCTTCGACCCGACCCATATCGTGCCGAAGGACGGACTGGACGCCTGGGCGTCCCCCGACCCGACCGTGCCCAGCGTGCCGATGGACCCGCTGCTGCCCGTGCAGCTGCTGAGCCGGCTCGGCGACTGGGGACAGGTGCTGTGCTCCAACGGCTGGTCCGCCTGGGTCGACGCCCGGCTGCTCGTCCCGCTCCCGCAGAACCCGCCCGGGGCGAGCGGCCCGCTCGTGCGCACCGCCGACGCCCGGCGCCTGCTGGCCCTGGCCGAGGAGAGGCTCGGGCAGTACCGGGCCGCGGTGGAGGAGCTCGCGGCCGGCCGCACGGATGCCGGAGCCTTCCACGGCACCACACAGGGGCTGCGGATCGGGGTGGTGGTCGACGGGGAGGCGGTCTGGCTCTACGACGCCGAGCACGACCAGTGGTGCTACTGCGACGGCACGGCCATGACCACCCTCGCCGCGCGGAAGCCGGCCCCGGCCCCCGCCGCATCCCCGGCCCCCGCCGCGTCCGCCGGCTCCGCGGCCGGGGCGCCCCCCGCCGCGCCCGCCCCCGGACCGGTCTCCACGCAGCCCACGCGGCTGAGCGGAGGCGGGCAGAGCCCGCCGCCGCACGGTTCCGGTGAGGGGTCATGACTGCGGATCCGGGTGACTACCCCACCCGCCCGGAAGCCTCGCCCGGCACCGATCCGGCGGCGATGATCGGCCGGCAGATCGGCGTCTACCGGCTGGAGAACGAGATCGGCCGTGGCGGCATGGCGACCGTCTACCGCGCCACCGACCTGCGGCTGGAGCGCACGGTCGCCCTCAAGCTGATGTCCCCGGAGATCGCCCGCAACGAGACCTTCCGCAAGCGCTTCGCGCAGGAGTCGCGGGTGGCCGCCGCCATCGATCATCCGCACATCGTCCCGGTGTTCGACGCCGGGGAGGCCGAGGGCAAGCTGTACATCGCCATGTGTTACGTGGCCGGCCAGGACCTGGCCGCCCTGCTGGCCCGCGAGGCGCCGCTGCCCCTGGCCAAGGCTCTGCGGATCGCCGGCCAGGTCGCGTCCGCCCTGGACGCCGCCCACGCGCACGACCTGGTGCACCGCGACGTCAAGCCGGGCAACATCCTCGTGGCGAAGGGCACCGACAGCGACCACCCCGAGCACGTCTACCTGACGGACTTCGGGCTGACGAAGAAGTCGCTCTCGCTGACCGGCTTCACCCGGGTGGGTCTGGTCGTCGGCACCCTGGACTACGCCGCCCCGGAGCAGATCGCCGGCAAGCCGGTCGACGGGCGCTGCGACGTCTACAGTCTGGCGTGCGTGGTGTTCGAGATGCTGACGGGCACCCCGCCGTTCCGGCGCGACGACGACAGGGCGCTGTACTACGCACACCAGTACGAAGCGCCACCACGGCTCTCCGAGCACCGGCCGGAGCTTCCGGACGGCGTCGACGACGTGCTGACGGCGGCGCTGGCCAAGGCCCCGGACGACCGGTACGACAGCTGTCTGGCGTTCGTGACCGCGCTGCGGCGCGCGGGAGAGGGCCCGCCTCCCCCGCCGGCGACACCCCCGGAGCCGCCGGGCTGGGCGGCACCGGTGTTCCCCGAGCGGGCCCCGTGAGCGGGCCCGGCCGGGGAACGGGTGCCGGGGCGTTCACACGCGCCGGGCGTCGCCCCGCAGGTAGACCGCCCAGGTGAGGCCCAGGCACAGCAGGTACAGGGCGAGGAAGGCGAGGTAGGCGGTCTCGCCCGTGCCCTGGGTCAGGAACGCCTGGCGGAAGGCGAGGTTGATCAGCACGCCGCCGAGGGCTCCGACCGCCCCGGCGATGCCCATGAGCGCGTTGGCGTGCCGGTGGGAGCGTTCCTCGGCGGTCCGGGCGTCCGTTCCCTGCGCCGTCCAGCGCTGTGCGGCGCGGCGGAAGATGCCCGGGATCATCTTGTACGTCGAGCCGTTGCCGATGCCGCTGAAGAGGAAGAGCAGCACGAAGCCCGTCAGGAACAGCGGCAACGAGCCGCGCTGCGAGGCCAGCAGGACCAGCGCGGTGCTCACCGCCATGGCGGTGAAGTTCCAGAAGGTGACGCGCGCGCCGCCCCACCGGTCGGCGAGGAGGCCGCCCACGGGCCGGACGAGGGAGCCGAGCAGCGGCCCGAGGAAGGTCAGCGAGGCGGCCCGCAGGGGGGTGGGGAAGGCGTCCGGGAACTGCACGAGCAGGACTTGGCCGAAGGCGAATCCGAAGCCGATGAACGAGCCGAAGGTGCCGATGTAGAGCACGGACATCGCCCAGGCGTGCGGGTTGCGGCTCACCTCGCGCAGGGGCCGGCCGTCGGGGCGGACGCGGGCGAGGTTGTCCATGCGCAGGGCCGCCGCCACGGCCACCAGGACGATCAGCGGCAGGTAGACCAGCGGGACGATCCGGGGGTGGCCGGCGCCCGCGGCGGTGAGGACCAGCAGGCCGAGCAGCTGGACGGCGGGCACGCCGAGGTTGCCGCCCCCGGCGTTGATGCCCAGGGCGCGGCCCTTGAGGCGCTGGGGGTAGAAGGTGTTGATGTTGGCCATGGAGGAGGCGAAGTTGCCGCCGCCCAGGCCCGCGACGGACGCCACGAGGAGCAGGGTCGTGTAGGACACGCCCGGCTCCAGCACCCAGGCGGTGAGTCCGGCGGGGATCAGCAGGGCGAGGGCGCTGACGACCGTCCAGGTGCGGCCGCCGAAGACGGCCACCGCGACGGTGTAGGGCAGCCGGAGCGTCGCTCCGACGAGGGTGGGCACGGCGGTGAGCACGAACTTGCCGGCCGGGTCGATGCCGTACTCGGGCCCGAGGAAGAGCACGAGGACGGACCACAGGCTCCACACGGAGAAGCCGATGTGCTCGCACAGGACCGAGTGGACGAGGTTGCGGCGGGCGACGCGGGCGCCGGTGGTCTCCCAGAAGACCGGGTCCTCCGGCCGCCAGTCGTCGACGCGCCGGGGACGGGCCGCGGCGAGGCGCACGGGCCACACAGGCAGCGCGGCGGGGGCGGCGTCCGGGGCGGCGTCCTCGTCGAGGCAGGCGCCCGAGCGCAGGTCGAAGACCTGCTTGTACATGGGCGAGACCACGACGGGCACCCCGCCGCGACTGCCGATGATGCCGCGGGAGATGACGTGCGCCCCGCTGAACGGGTCGCGGTTGTCCACCGCGTAGACCTCTCCCCCGCGGTCGCGGAAGAGCGCCACCTGCCGGCCGTCGACCAGGACGGTCACCCCGCGGCCGGGCAGGAGGTCGTCGTAGCCGCAGACGGCCGTCCAGCCGCCGCCGGCGTCGATCTCGACGGTGCGTGCGTCGTCGGCGGTGCTCATGGCGTGCCCACCTCTGCCAGTTCGTGTGCGCGGGCCGGGCGGATCTGGCCGCGTTCGGGCAGGAAGCGCACGGTGGGGTCGGGGGTGCCGGGGGCGTTGGCGAACGAGACGAAGCGGCGGAGGCGTTCGGGGTCCTCCAGGGTGGCGCGCCACTCGTCCTGGTAGGTGCTGGTGTGCCGGGCCATCAGCGCGTCGAGTTCGGCGCAGATGCCCAGCGAGTCGTCGACGATGACGTCCCGGAGGTGGCCGAGGCCGCCCTCCAGGCGTTCGACCCAGGGTGCGGTGCGTTCCAGGCGGTCGGCGGTGCGGATGTAGAACATCAGGAAGCGGTCGATGGTGCGGATGAGGGTGGCGTGGTCGGCGTCGGTGAGGAGGAGGTCGGCGTGGCGGGGGGTCATGCCGCCGTTGCCGCCGACGTAGAGGTTCCAGCCGGCGGAGGTGGCGATGACGCCGAAGTCCTTGCTCTGCGCCTCGGCGCACTCGCGGGCGCAGCCGCTGACCGCGGCCTTGATCTTGTGCGGGGAGCGCAGGCCGCGGTAGCGCAGCTCCAGCTCGATGGCGAGGGCCACGGAGTCCTGGACGCCGTAGCGGCACCAGGTCTGCCCGACGCAGGACTTCACGGTGCGCAGGGACTTGCCGTAGGCGTGGCCGGACTCGAAGCCGGCGTCCACGAGGCGGCGCCAGATGAGGGGGAGCTGGTCGACGGTGGCGCCGAACATGTCGATGCGCTGACCGCCGGTGATCTTGGTGTAGAGGCCGAAGTCGCGGGCGATCTCGCCGATGGTGATGAGGCCGGCGGGGGTGATCTCGCCGCCGGGGACGCGGGGGACGACGGAGTAGGAGCCGTTGCGCTGGAGGTTGGCGAGGAAGTGGTCGTTGGTGTCCTGCAGGGCGGCCTGTTCGCCGTCGAGGATGTGCACGGAGTTGCCGAGCTCGGGGTTGAGGGTGGCGAGGATGGAGCCGACGGCGGGCTTGCAGACGTCGCAGCCCTCGCCGCCGCGGCCGTGCTCGTCGAGGAGGCGGGAGAAGGTGGTGATGCCCTTGACGCGGACGATCTCGAAGAGTTCGGCACGGGGGTGTGCGAAGTGCTCGCACAGTCCGCGGTCGACGGGGGTGCCGAGCGAGGCGAGTTCCTCGCCGACGATGGTGCCGATCATCTTGACGCAGGATCCGCAGCCGGTGCCGGCCTTGGTGCAGCGCTTGACGGCGGCCACGTCCGTGCAGCCGCCGTCGGTGACCGCGGCGCGCAGGGTGGCCTTGGAGACGTTGTGGCAGGAGCAGACGACCGCCTCGTCCGGCAGGGTCGGCGGGCCGGGCGGGCCGTCCGCGGAGGCCGGCAGCACGAGGTGTTCGGGGGGCGTGGTGAGGGGGGTGCCCGCCGCGGCGAGCGGCCGCAGCACGTCGAAGGAGTCGGTGTCGCCGACGAGGACCCCGCCGAGGAGGCGGCCGTCGGGGCCGACGACCAGCTTCTTGTACACGCCCTCGCGGCTGTTGGCGTACAGCACTTCGAGGGCGCCCTCGCCGGTGCCGTGGGCGTCGCCGAAGCTGGCGACGTCGACCCCGAGGAGCTTGAGCTTGGTGGCGAGGTCCGCGCCGGTGAAGGCGGCCGCGTCGCCGGCGAGCGCGGCGGCGGCGGTCTCGGCCATGGCGTAGGCGGGGGCGACGAGGCCGTAGACGCGGCCGTCGGCGGCCTGGGCGCACTCGCCGATGGCCAGGACGTGCGGGTCGGCGGTGCGGCACGCCTCGTCGACGACGATGCCGCCGCGCTCGCCGACGGGCAGCCCGCAGGCGCGGGCGAGCTCGTCGCGGGGGCGGACGCCCGCCGAGAAGACGACGAGGCCGGTGTCGATCCGGCCGCCGTCGGTGAGGGTCATGCCGCTGACGGTGCCGTCGGCGCCGGCCTCGATGCCGGCGGCGCCGGCGCCGGTGTGCACGGCCACGCCCAGTTCCTCGATCTTGCGGCGGAGCGTGGCGCCGCCGCCCTCGTCGACCTGGACGGCCATCAGCCGGGGCGCGAACTCCACGACGTGGGTCTCCAGGCCCATGGCGCGCAGGGCGCCGGCGGCCTCCAGGCCGAGCAGCCCGCCGCCCACGACGGCCCCGGTGCCCACCGCGCCGGCGCGGGCGCGGATCGCTTCGAGGTCCTCGATGGTGCGGTAGACGAAGCAGCCGGGGGTGTCGTGGCCGGGGACGGGCGGCACGAAGGGCCGGGAGCCGGTGGCCAGCACGAGCGCGTCGTACGGCACGGTGCGTCCGGAGCGGGTGGTGACGGTCCGGGCCGTGCGGTCGATGGCGGTGGCCGGGTCGTCGAGCGTGAGGTCGATGCCGTGTTCGTCGGCGAAGCCGGGCGGCCACAGGGACAGTTCGTCGGCGGTGGTGCCGGTGAACCAGGAGGTGAGCCTGACCCGGTCGTAGGCGGGGCGCGGTTCCTCGGCGAGCACGGTGATCCGCCAGGCGGCCGGGCCCCGGCCGACGAGGGCCTGGAGGAAGTGCTGGCCGGCCATGCCGTGGCCGATGAGCACCAGATGCGGGTGGTGGTCCCTCACGGGGAGGCTCCTTCCGTCATGAGCAGGTGGAGGGGGTCGGGCGGTACGGGCTCGCCCCGTTCGCAGGCGTCGGTGAGGTCCCCGAGCGGGGTGAGGTCGCCGACGAGGAGCGCGCCGACGAGCTCGCTGCCGCGCAGCACGAGCTTCTTGTAGGTGCCGCGGGTGGCGTCGGCCAGGCGGACGCTGTCGGTGTCCGGACCGCCCCCGCCGGTGCAGTCGCCGAGCGCCGCGACGTCCAGGGCGCCGGCGCGCAGCCGCAGCCGGGCGAAGGAGCCGCGGTAGCGGGCCTGCGGACGGGCTCCGGACAGGCGGGCGGCGAGGACGTCGGCCTGTTCCCAGGCCGCCTCGGCGCGGCCGTGGACGGTGCCCCGGTGCTCGGCGCAGTCGCCGATGGCGTACACGCCGGGGGCGGAGGTGGCCAGGCGGTCGTCGACGACGATGCCGGTGCGCACCGGCAGTCCCGCGGCCCGGGCGAGGGCGGTGCGGGGGCGGACGCCGCAGGCGAGGACGGCCAGGTCGGCGTCGTGGCGGCTGCCGTCGGCCAGTTCGGCCCCGGTGACGCGCCGCCCGCCGTGCAGGGCGGTGACGGCGTGGCCGGTCCGTACCCGTACGCCCGCCTCTTCGAGGCCGCGGCGCACGGTGGCGGCGGCCCCGGCGTCCAGGTGGTGTTCCATCAGGTGCGGGGCCCGGTGCAGGAGGTGGACGGGCAGGCCGCGGGCGGCCAGCGCGAGGGCGGTGCCGACGCCCAGGACGCCGCCGCCCACGACGACGGCCCGGCCGGCGTGCCGGGCGTCCTCGCCGAGGCGGGCGCAGTCGTCGAGGGTGCGCAGGGTGTGCACGCCGCGCAGGGGCGCGTCATGGCCGGTGCCGGGCGTCCCGTGCGGGTGCAGGCCGGCGGGGAGGACCGGTTCGGCGCCCGTGGCCAGGACGAGGACGTCGTAGGGGGCCGTCTCGCCGGTGGAGGTGCGCAGCGTCCGGACGGCCGGGTCGAAGGCGACGACGTCGGTGGCCCGGTGCACGGTGGCGGTCCCCGTGGGGAGGGCGAGGCCGGCGGGGGCGTAGCGGCCGGTGAGGACGCCGGTGAGCAGGGTGCGGTTGTAGGGTGCCCGGGCTTCCCGCCCGTACAGGGTGATGCGGACGGTGCCGGGCGGTGCCTGGGCGAGGGTCTGCTGGGCGAGGCGGGCCGCGGCCATGCCGGCTCCGGCGACGGCGATGCGCAGCGGCCGCGCGGTGCGGGGCGTCATGACCGCTCCCCGGTGGGGGCCTTCTCCACCCGCACGGCGCACACCTTGAACTCGGGCATGCGCGAGACGGGGTCGAGTGCGGGGTTGGTCAGGGTGTTGGCGCGGCCGGCGCCGGGCCAGTGGAAGGGCATGAACACGGTGTCGGGCCGGACGGCGGTGGTGACGCGGGCCGGTGCCGTGGCCCGTCCGCGGCGGCTGGTGACGGTCAGCTCGTCGCCGTCGGTGACGCCCAGGCGGGCTGCGAGGCGGGGGTGCAGCTCGACGAAGGGCCCGGGTGCGGCGCGGTGGAGGGCTGCGGTCCGGCGGGTCTGGGCGCCGCTCTGGTACTGGGCGAGGACGCGGCCGGTGGTCAGGCGCAGCGGGTAGTCGGCGTCGGGTTCCTCGGCGGCGGGCCGGTGGCCGGCGTCGGCGAAGCGGGCGCGGCCGTCGGGGGTGGCGAAGCGGTCGAGGAAGAGCCGGGGCGTGCCCGGATGGTCCGGCGGGTCGTCGGTGGCGGGGCAGGGCCAGAAGACGCCGTTGTCGGCGGCGATGCGGGAGTAGGTGATGCCGGAGTAGTCGGCCTGGCCGCCGGCCGATGCCCTGCCGAGCTCGTCGAAGACCTCCTCGGCGTCCTCGGGGAACCCCTTGTCGGTGCCCAGCCGTGCGGCGAGGGCGTGCAGGACGGCCAGGTCGGTGCGGACACCGGGGGGCGGGGCGAGGGCGGCCCGGCGCAGGATGACGCGGCCTTCGAGGTTGGTCATGGTGCCGTCCTCCTCGGCCCACTGGGCCGACGGCAGGACGACGTCGGCGAGTTCGGCGGTCTCGGAGAGCACGACGTCGCAGACGACGAGGTGGTCGAGGGCGCGCAGCCGTTCGGTGACGTGGCCGGCGTGCGGGGCGGAGACGACGGGGTTGGAGCCCATGAGGAGCAGGGCGCGGACGCCGCCGGGGGTGCCTGCGGTGTCCAGGAGCTCGTACGCCGACCGCCCCGGTCCGGGCAGGTCGTCGGGGTCGACGCCCCAGACGGCGGCGACGTGGGCCCGGGCGGTGGGGTCGTCGATGGCGCGGTAGCCGGGCAACTGGTCGGCCTTCTGTCCGTGTTCGCGGCCGCCCTGGCCGTTGCCCTGGCCGGTGAGGCAGCCGTATCCGGAGCGGGGGCGGCCGGCCCGGCCGGTGGCCAGGCACAGGTTGATCCAGGCGCCGACGGTGTCGACGCCCTTGCTGTGCTGTTCGCCGCCGCGGGCGGTGAGCACCATGCCGGTGGGGGCGTCGCAGAACAGGGCCACGGCCTGCCGCATGTGTTCCACGATCACGCCCGTGATGCGTTCGACGCGCTCGGGCCAGTGCGCCATGGCCACGGTGCGGGCGCGCTCGTAGCCGCTGGTGCGGTCGGCGACGAACGTCTCGTCGACGCGGCCGTCGGCGATGACGAGGTGGAGCAGGCCGAGGGCGAGGGCGAGGTCGGTGCCGGGGCGGGGCCGCAGGTGCAGGTCGGCGAGTTCGGCGGTGCGGGTGCGCCGCGGGTCGACGACGATCAGGCGCCCGCCGGCCTCGCGCAGGGCGCGCAGGTGGCGCACGGCGGGCGGCATGGTGTCGGCGGGGTTGGCGCCGACGAGGACGAGGCAGCCGGTGCGGGCGACGTCCTCCAGCGGGAAGGGCAGCCCGCGGTCGAGGCCGAACGCCCGGCGCTGGGCCGCGGCGGCGGAGGACATGCAGAACCGGCCGTTGTAGTCGATGTTCGGGGTGCGCAGCACGACGCGGGCGAACTTACCGAGGAGGTACGCCTTTTCGTTGGTGAGGCCGCCGCCGCCGAAGACGCCGACGGCGTCGCGTCCGTGGCGTTCGGCGGTGGCGGCCAGGCCCCGGGCGGCCCGGTCGAGGGCCTCGGGCCAGGTCGCCTCGCGCAGCCGGCCGGTGCGGCGGTCCCGGACCAGGGGCGTGGTCAGCCGGACATGGGCGGAGAGCACCGCGGCGGCGTTGTCGCCCTTGCCGCACAGGGCGCCTTCGTTGACGGGGAAGTCCGGGCGCTCCTCGACGGCCACGGCCGGCTCGCCGGGGGCGGCCGGGGCGACGGGGCGCAGCCGCATGCCGCACTGCAGGGAGCAGTACGGACAGTGGGTGTCGGTGGGGGTGGGGGACGGGGCGGGGGCCATGCCGGTAAGCGTCGCGCCGGGCCGTTACGCCGGTGCGACGGTCGTGTTGCGGGGGCCGCACATGCCGCGCACCCGGGCGGGGGCGGGATGTGCGCGGCACGACACGTGGCCGTATACGGAGAGGCCGTGGGCTTACGTCCCCGTGACGTGCGCGCAACCGCGTCTTAACGACGCTCCGCAACCCTCTGCCCATGAGCACAGCACCACCCGGGGCACTGGTCGGTTTCACCGTCGGCGTCACGGCGGACCGGCGCCGCGACGAACTGACGGCCCTGCTGCAGCGGCGGGGTGCCACGGTCGTCGCCGCGCCCGCCCTGCGGATGGTGCCGCTCTCCGACGACCGCCTGCTGTACGAGGCCACCGAATCCGCCCTGGCCGGAGGGCTGGACTACGTGGTGGCCACGACCGGGGTGGGCTGGCGGGGCTGGATGAGCGCGGTGGAGGGCTGGGGCACGGGCGGCCGCCTGCTGGCGGCGTGCCGGGAGGCGGTGCTGGTCAGCCGCGGGCCGAAGGCCGCGGGCGCGCTGCGCGCGTGCGGGCTGCGCGAGGCCCACGCTCCGGAGTCGGAGGCCCTGGACGACGTCCTGGCCTGGCTGCTGGCCCGCGATGTGCGGGGGCGGCGCGTCGCCGTGCAGGAACACGGCGCTCCGCTGCCGGAGTTCACGGCGGCGCTGCGGGCGGCGGGTGCCGACGTCGTCACGGTGCCGGTCTACCGGTGGGGCCCGCCCGAGGACCCGGCGGCGCTGCGCAGGCTCGCCGAGCAGACCGTACGACGGGAGGTACACGCGCTGCCGTTCACCAGCGCCCCCGCCATCGACGCGTTCCTGACGGCCGCGGAGTCGTGCGGGCGCCGGGCGGAGGTGCTCGACGCCCTGCGCGGGGACGTGCTGCCGGTGTGCATCGGCCCGATCTGCGCCCGGCCGCTGCTGAGCGCGGGGGTCCCGTGCGTGTGGCCGGAGCGCGGCCGGCTGGGCTCCCTGGTCCGCACCCTCGCGCGCGAGCTCACGGACCGCTGCCGGCGCGAGCTCGACACCCCGGACGGCCCGCTGGTGCTGCAGGGCACGGCGGTCCTGGCCGGCGGCCGCACCCTGCTGCTGCCGCCCCTGCCGGCGGCCGTGCTCCGGGCGCTGGCGGAACAGCCGGGCACGGTGCTCAGCCGCGCCGACCTGCTGCGTCGCGTGTGGCCCGGCCCCGCCGGACAGCACCCGGACGGGCACGCCGTGGAGGCGGCGGTGGCCCGCCTGCGCACGGCCCTGGGCCCGTACGCGCACCTGGTGCGCACCGTGACCAAGCGCGGCTACCGCCTGACGGCCGTGCCCGCGGTGCTGCCTAGTGGGGCAGAAGGCCCGTGACCTGGGTGAGCAGCCCGATGACGGGGTCCAACGGCCCGCCGGCCTGCTGGTACGGGCCGCCCTGTCCTTCGTGACCCTCCATGCCGCCCTGCTCCTGCCCCTCCTGGCCGGCGGATCCCTCGTCCGGGCCGGGGGCGAGCAGCTGGGAGGCGAGAACACCGGGCGCGGACACGGCCGAGGCGGCGCCCGCAGGGAGGAGGAGGGCCGCGGCGGTGAGAACGGCGGCGGCTGCCATGCGCTTCGTCATGCCCGCCCTAACGACCGATCCCTGTCACAGACACGACTTTTCGCCCCTTTTCGATCCCGCGGCGCAGCTCCGGACCGTACGGTCCGCTTCGGCTCGTACGGTCCGACCGGGCGGCCCGTCCCTCAGTGCCCGCGCAGCTGTTCCATCTCGCGGCGGTCGCGCTTGGTGGGGCGGCCCGTGCCGCGGTCGCGCAGGCCGGCCGGGGCCGCGGCCTCGCGCGCGGGCGGGGGCGGGGAGTTGTCGAGGAAGCATGCGGCGGCCACGGGCGGGCCGACGCGCTTGCGGACCAGGCGCTGGACGACGACGATCCGCTCGCGGCCGGCGTGCCGCAGCCGGACCTCGTCCCCGGCCTTGAGCGTCTGGGCGGGCTTGGCCCGTTCGCCGTTGACGCGGACGTGGCCGGCCCGGCAGGCCGAGGCGGCCATCGAGCGCGTCTTCGTGAGCCGTACGGACCAGATCCAGCTGTCGACCCGTACCGTCTCCTGAGTCTCCATGCCTGAACCCTATGCCAGGCGGCACAGGTGTCCGATAACCGCTTCCGCGGGCAGGTCCGCACCAGGGCCGTGTTGACTTCTCCGCCACCCGGTGCAACTCATGACGTGTTCACATCACACCCCACCAAGGGAGCACGTCGATGCCCACCTCAAGCGGTCTGGACAGACGACGCAAGCGGACCCTGACGAGCCTGGCCTTCGTCGCCGCGCTGGCGAGCGGCGGCACCGCACTCGGCGCACCACCGGCCGCGGCGGCCGACCCCGTGTCCGTCGACTACACCTGCACCGGCCCCGGCGCCCCCGACGGCGCCCAGCCCCTGCAGGTCACGATGACGGCCCCGGCCACCGTGCCGCAGGGCGGCACCGCCGACCTCACCGTGGAGGTCACCACGGCACTGACGGTGCCCATCGGCGTCCCCGCGAACGGCGTGACCGGCGAGATGGAGATCACCCTCGGCGGCGCCGGATCCGGCAGCGTGACGGCCACCGGGTTCACCAACCCCGGCCGCATCCCGAGCGGTTCCACCGTCACACTGACCGGCGGCGTCGCGTCCGTACAGCTCGATGCCGCCGGTACCGCCACGTTCGCGCCGGGCAACGCCTCGGTCCACGTCTTCGGCGTGACCGTCGCCTGCACGGTCTCCGGCAACGCCCCCGTGGCCGCGTCGACGGAGGTCACGCCCGCGTAGGCGCCAGCGGTGCCGCACCGAAGGAGACGTCGAAGCGGTCGCACCAGATGCTCACGCTGGTGTAGCGGTTGAGGTCGAGGCCGGCGGGCAGGGCGTAATTCTGGTCGCCCTTGTTGCCCTTGAGCTTGCCGAGGCTGACGTGAGCGCCGTCATCGAACACGTACCAGCCGGCCCGGCCCTGCTTCACCGGGGCGTCCGTGATCAGGACCCGCAGGTCCGGGCCGTTGCTGGTGTCGAGGTTCTCCAGACGGAGCGTGCGGCTGCCGTCCGGGAGCTGCAGGATCCGCACCCTGCCGCTCGTGGTGTGCTCGTGGCTGATCAGTTCGCCGGCCGCCAGGGTCCGCACCCCGCCCGACGGCGCCCCCGGGCCGCCGGTGGACACCGGGGCGGACTCGCGCACCGTCTCGTCGACCCAGAGCTTCCAGGGCTGGAACCAGTACACCCCCACACCCACCGCCAGCACGCCCAGCGCCAGTACCACCATGACGATGGGCCTGGTCAGCAGCCGTCGTACGCGTCCCATTTCCGCCTCCTGAAGCCGTGCTCCGCTCTCACCCGTTGAGAACACCCGGCGGGCCCGGCAGGATCCGGAAATCCGATGACGAAAGTCTTACGGCGGGGGCGCGGAGGCTTACAACAGGGTGAGGATGCGCGGCCCGTCCTCGGTGATGGCGACGGTGTGCTCGACGTGCGCGGCGCGGCTGCCGTCGACGGTGCGCAGGGTCCAGCCGTCGGGGTCGACGCGGTAGTCGTCGCGGCCGCCGGCCATGAGCATCGGTTCGATGGCCAGGACCAGCCCGTGCTGCAGGCGGAATCCGCGGTGCGGCCGCCCCGCGTTGGCCACGTGCGGCTCCTCGTGCATCCGGCGCCCGATGCCGTGCCCGCCCAGGTCTGCGGGAAGGCCCCGGCGAGCGGCACGGGCGACGCCCCCGACGGCGTGCGAGATGTCCCCGACACGGTTGCCGACGACCGCCGCGGCTATGCCGGCGTCGAGCGCCTGCCGGGTGGTCTCGATGAGGGCCAGGTCGGCCGGGTCGGGCGTGCCGACGGTGAAGCTGACGGCGGCGTCGCCGGCCCAGCCGTCGAGGACGGCACCGCAGTCGATGCTCACCAGGTCGCCGTCGCGCAGCCGGTAGCCGTCGGGGATGCCGTGCACGATGGCGTCGTTGACCGAGGCGCAGATGACGGCGGGGAAGGGCACGGGGGCGAACGAGGGGCGGTAGCCGAGGAACGGGGAGGTCGCCCCGGCGTCGGCCAGCACGTCCCGCGCCACCCCGTCCAGCTCCTGCAGGGTGACGCCGACCGCCGCGGCCTCCTGTACGGCCGCCAGGGCCCGGGCCACGACGCGGCCCGCCTCGCGCATGGCCTTCAGGGCCTCGTCCGTCTTGATCTCCACCATGTCTGCCGACTCCCCACCCGAGACGTACGCACAAGACGTACGCGCCAATTCTTATACCGGTATTAGTATCACGGTCATGGTGAGAACTCCTTTGACCCCGTGGGAGCGACAGCGCGGCGAGCGCCTGGGCGCGCTGCTGCGGGAGGCGCGCGGCGACCGCAGCATGGTGGAGGTGGCGGCCCGGGCCGGGCTGTCCGCCGAGACCCTGCGCAAGATCGAGACGGGCCGGGCTCCGACGCCCGCCTTCTTCACGGTCACCGCCCTCGCGAGAACGCTGGGCCTGCCCCTGGACGCCCTGGCGGACGCGTGCGTCGAGGGGCTGGACCACGGCGAGGAGCCGATGACGGCATAGGCGTTACGGGGGGCGGGGCGTCCACCCGCCCCCCCCCCGCGGGTTCAGCGCACCAGCCGTGCGGCGACCGCGGCCCCCGGGCTGCTCGCGACGAGCGCCTCTCTCAGCGCGTCCCCGGCGGCGGTCAGTTCGGCGTCCCCCAGCGGGCCGAGGGCGTCCAGGACGAACACCGCCCGGGTCGTGGCGAGCGTGAGGCGGGTGCGGGTGCACTGCCGCCAGTTCCAGCGGCGGCAGGTGACGCCCTCGTCGTCGCGCCAGACGACCTCGCCGGGCGGGCAGTGCTCCACCACCGCCTCACCCCCGGCCGTCGTCACGAAGGGCTCGTCGCCGGTGGCGCGGACCAGCCGGGCCGGTCCGGCGTAGTGGTCGAGGTCCTCGCCGCCGAGCGGCACGACATGGGCGACGGAGATCGCGTTGTAGAGGTCGGTGAGCCGGTCGACGCGCGGCAGCCCGGCCCCGGCGCGGCGCAGCAGCGCCTCCGCGCTGGGCCGCGTGCGCTGGGGCTTGGCGCCGAAGGAGCGGAACGCCTCGCGCCAGGCGGCCAGGTGCGGGTGGTCCTCGGCCGGCAGCTCCGCGAGCCACTCGCGCGCGGACCGTTCGGCGGCGGCGAGCACCTTCTCGCTCGTCTCGTCGCTGGGCCCGGGCTGCAGGCCCTCGGCGGCGAGCACCAGGGCGCGGTAGTCCGGCCGCAGGGCGCGCACGGCCGGATCGATGGTGACGGTGTCGAGCCATGCCTTGATGTCGGCGCTGTCGGATGCCATCAGGTCTCCCAGGTCAACGTGATGCACTGCAAAGTTCTCTACACTGTACCAATGGGGGGTGCTCGGCGCCCCGCTCCCGCGCGATGCCCGCCGGCGCCCTCCAATGACCTGCCGCGTGGCAGCAAGCTGCCACCGCCCCACCCATTCCACCAATGGCCGTAGTGAGGCCGGGCCGCCTGTGGCACTCTTCCCCCGCGAGACCGAATACGACGAACTTTGTTCCACTGTCAACTGCTTTTTGCTCACTTCAGGGAAACGCGTGAGCATGTCGAGAGGACCGGTGTGCATTGAACAGATTCCGTCAACTGTGGCGCGGCCGTGCGGCGATGGGGACCGTGCGCCGCAGGTTCGCCGCCCTGGCAGGGGCCGTCGCAATGATCGCGACGGTCCTCACCGGCGCGGCCACCGGCACCGCGACCGCTGCGACCGGCGGCGCGGCGAAGGCCGCGGCGGGCGGGTGGTCCTGCTCCGGGGCGCCCGTTCCGGACGGGTACGTCATCACCAACTACGACCGCAACGGCTGCCGGGGCGCGGGGGCCTGGTACCAGGAGCCCGTGCGCGACGGAATATGGACCTGCTCGGGCTCGCCGATCGTGGCCGGCTACGTCATCACCAACCACAACCGCCTCGGCTGCAACGGCATCGGCTCCTGGTACCACGAGCTCGCCCGTGACGGCCGGTGGACCTGCGGCGGCTCCCCCATCCCGCCCGGCTACGTCGTCACCGGCTACAACCGCACCGGCTGCGACAACGTCGGCGCGTGGTACCACCAGCTCGTGCGCAACGGCATCTGGACCTGCCCCGGTTCGCCCATTCCGCCCGGTTACCGCAGCACCACCTACTCGGCCGGCGGCTGCAACGGCATCGGCGCCTGGTGGACCGTGCGCGCCTGACCCCGGTCACGGCACCCGCGACGACCACCCGGATCCCCGAAGGCACCGCGCACTCCCCGCGGTGCCTTCGGCACGTCCGCGCCCGCCGCCCCGCTCAGGGCGGCGGCGGCAGCGCTTCGCACAGGGCGTTCAGCGCGCCGGCGAAGGCGTGTTCGGGCGGGGTTCCGTAGCCCACGACCAGACCGTCACCCGGTACGCCCGTCGCCTCCCCGTGCCGGTACAGGTCCAGACCCTCGACGGCCAGCCCCCGCCGGGCCGCGGCCTGGACGACGGACCGTTCGGTGCCCGGCGGCAGGCCGAGCACCGCGTGCAGCCCGGCCGCAATGCCGGTGACCCGCACATGCGGGGCGCGCTCGGCGAGCGCGGCGACGAGCCGGTCGCGCCGGCGGCGGTACATCCGGCGCATGCGGCGCACGTGGCGGTCGTAGGAGCCCGACGCGAGGAAGTCGGCGAGCGTCAGCTGCTCCAGGGAGCTCGCCCAGGACTCCCGCTCCCCCTTCCGCTCCAGCACCGCTTCCACCAAGTGCCCCGGCAACACCATCCAGCCCAGGCGCAGGGCCGGTGAGAGGCTCTTGCTGACGGAGCCGATGTAGACCACGCGTTCCGGGTCGAGGCCCTGTACGGCCCCGACCGGCTGGCGGTCGTAGCGGAACTCGCCGTCGTAGTCGTCCTCCAGGACCACTCCGCCCTCCGCGCGCGCCCAGTCGATGAGCGCGGCCCGCCGTGCGGGGTGCAGCGGGCCGCCCGTGGGGAACTGGTGCGCGGGGGTCAGCAACGCCGCCGCCGCGCCGCTGCCCGGCAACTCGCGGACCTGCGCCCCGTGTTCGTCGATGGGAAGGACGGGCGTGTCCCGTCCGGCGGCCGTGAGGAGGGAGCGGTGGAAGCCCAGGCCGTACGACTCCACGGCGACGGCGCCGTCGATGACCTGGCCCAGCAGGCGCAGGGCGTTGGCGAAGCCCGAGCAGACGACGATGCGGGCGGGGTCGGCCCGGACGCCGCGGGCCCGGGCGAGGTATTCGGCCACGGCGTGGCGCAGTTCGGTGCGGCCGCGGGGGTCGCCGGGGCCGAAGGCTTCGTGGGGTGCGGCCGCCAGCGCGCGGCGGGCCGAGGCGAGCCAGGCGGTGCGGGGGAAGGCGGAGGCGTCCGGGGTGCCCTGGACCAGGTCATGGACGGGGCGCCGGGGGCGGAAGGAGGTCGCGGGCCGGCGCGGCCGGCCGGAGTGCGTGGGTTCCGCGCGGTCCGCGACGCGGGTGCCGGAGCCCTGGCGGGCGGTGAGCCAGCCTTCGGCGACGAGTTCGGCGTACGCCTCGGCGACGGTGTTGCGGGCCAGGCCCAGGTCGGCGGCGAGCGTGCGGTAGGGCGGCAGCCGGGTGCCGGGGGCGAGCCGGCCCGTGCGGACGGCGTCGCGCAGCGCGCGCATCAGCGCGCCGCGGCGGCCGCCCGGCCCGTCGGAGAGCTCCAGGTGCAGGTCGCCGCCCTTGCCGCCGCCGGGCCCTCCCCCGGCCCCGCCGCGCACCGGCGCTTCTCCCGCACCGCCCACCGGCGCCGCCTCCCCCGGATTGACCTTCGATTCCATCCGTGAATTGCACCATGGAACCGTGGTCGAGCCGCGAGGAGCGGATCTGGACCAACTGGACACGCACACCTGCGATACCCGCAGCGCGGGCGAGAGCGCAGGCGGCCCTCGCCCCGACGGGGGCGGTGACCGTACTGACCGACGGAAGGCCCCCGGGACGGAGTGACGCGGGCGCGGCCGTGGAGCGGAGCCGGCCCTGCCGGCGTCAGGCCCTGACCGGCGTCAGCCCCGCCGGAACCGGTCGCGGTAGGCGGCCGGTGACACACCGGCCTCGCGGACGAAGGCGCGGCGCATCGTCTCGACCGTGCCGAAGCCGCACTGTGCGGCGATGGCGTCGACGCTGTCGGGCGTGCTCTCCAGCAGGGCCCGCGCGGCGGCGACCCGGGCCCGTTCGACGTAGGCCCCCGGGCTGGTGCCCACCTGCTGGCTGAAGAGCCGGCTGAAGTGCCGTCTGCTCATGCCCAGCCGGGCGGCCAGCGCGGGCACCGACAGGTCGTCCGCGGGACGGGCGTCGATGGACTCGACGAGCTCGCGCAGGGCGCCGCCGCGCGGCGGCTCGGCGCGCAGCCAGGTGCTGAACTGGGACTGACCGCCGGGCCGCTGCATGAAGACGACGAGGAACTTGGCGACTGCCCGGGCCAGTTCGGGGCCGAAGTCGTCCTCCAGCAGGGACAGGGTGAGGTCGATGCCGGCGGTCACGCCGGCCGAGGTGACGACCGTGCCGTCGCGGACGAAGATGGCGTCGGGTTCCACGGAGACGGCCGGGTAGCCGGCGGCCAGTTCGGAGCAGAACGCCCAGTGCGTGGTGGCGCGGCGCCCGTCGAGGAGACCCGCCTCGGCCAGGACGAACGCCCCGGTGCACACCGACCCCGTGCGCCGGGCGCCGGCGGACAGCCGCCGTACGTGCCGGACCAGATCGCGGTCGGCCGCGGCCGCGGCGTAGCCCCGGCCGCCGGCCACCATCAGCGTGTCCGGCGGCTTGCGGACCCGGGTGAGGTCCGCGGAGACGCCCAGCGGCGCGTCGGCGGAGGTGGCCACCGGCCGGCCGCCCAGCGAGGCCAGCCGCACGCGGTAGCCGGTCCCCGCCCCGGACGCGGCCTCGGACGCGGCCCGGTCGAAGACGTCCAAGGGACCGGCGACGTCCAGCATTTGCACTCCGTCGTACACGACGATCAGCACGTCGCGCGTCTCCGCCTTGTCCACCATGCCGCTCACAACGGCCATCATCGGCGACCCGTCCGGACCGCACCGCCGAAGATGACGGCGATCACCTTTATGGAGTAATGTCCTTTTTTCTGGGCATAAGACGGTTTGTGCCATGCGGTCCGCTGCGCCCGTCCGCATACGGTCCTTCCATCGCACCGTCCGACCCATCGCGCCGCACGGCCGGTCCGCTTGCGGGCGGACGCGGGCCACCTAGGGTGGGAAACCACCATGAAGCCAGACCCAGGCCGCGACCGGCCGCCCGAGGTGCCTCCCCCGCTGCCGCGCAGCGCGCGCCTGCTCGTCCTGGCCGCCTACACGCTGCTGGGCGTGGCCGTCGTCCTGGATCTGGCGACCAACCCCCAGCTGACGTTCTCCCCCGTCCTCGCCACCGCCCCGGCGCTCGCCGGCGTCGGCGGCACCCGGCGCGCCCGCGTCCCCCTGACCGTCGGCCTGCTCGCCCTCGCCTTCGTCCCCCTGCTCGGCATCGCCGACACCGGTGTGCCGCTCGCCGTCCACCTCACGGCGGGCGCCACCGTCCTGGCCATCACCTGCGTCAGCACCGCCAACGTCGTGCTCGTCGCGACCCGCGAGCGGGAGCTGCTGCACTCGCGCTCGGTGGCGGAGGCCGCCCAGCGCACCCTGCTGCGTCCGGTGCCGGAGCGGATCGACGGGCTGCGGGTGGCGGTGCGCTACCTGGCGGCCGCCGCCGAGGCCCGCGTGGGCGGCGACCTCTACGAGGTGCTGGCCACCCCGTACGGGACCCGGCTGCTCGTCGGCGACGTACGGGGCAAGGGGCTGTCCGCCATCGAGACCGCCGCCGACGTGCTCGGCTCCTTCCGCGAGGCCGCCCAGGTCGAGCCCGACCTGGGCGCGGTGGCCCGCCGCCTCGACGCCACGGTGGTGCGGCGCCGGGCCCGCGAGGAGTTCGTGACGGCCGTCCTGCTGGGCGTGCCCGAATCCGACGGGCCGACGGAGCTGGTGAACTGCGGCCACCTGCCGCCGCTGCTGTGGCGCCCGGGAGGGGTCACGGAGGTGGACACGCCGGTGCCCGACCCTCCGCTGGCGCTGCGGAACCTGGTCGCGGGCCCGTACCACTCCCTCCGCTTCGCGTTCGTGCCGGGCGACCTGCTGGTGCTCTACACCGACGGGGTGACCGAGGCCCGTGACGCGTCCGGCCGCTTCTACCCGCTGACCGAACGCCTGGCCGCCATGCCGGAGCTGTCCCCCGACGCGCTCGTGGACCGGCTGGTCGCCGATCTGCGCGTCCACACCGGCGGCCCGCTGTCCGACGACGCGGCCCTGCTGGTCGTACGGCGCGAGCGACGCCGCTCGGCGGCGCCTCAGGCGCTGCACTCCACGTTCGGCGGCGGCAGCCGGCCCTCGACGAGGAACGCGTCCACGGCCGCGTCGGTGCAGTCCGATCCGCTGGCGTAGGCGGAGTGGCCGGTGCCCTGGCGGACGACGAGGGAGCCCGCGCCCAGGTTCTTCCGCACGGCACGGGCGCCGGCCAGCGGCGTCGCCGGGTCGACGGCGTAGGAGACCAGCACCATGGGCGGGGCGCCGGGAGCCGTGAGCGGTTCGGCCCGGCCCGTCGGGGCCAGCGGCCAGGCGGCACAGTGGTAGAGCGCGGCGGCGACCGTGGCACCGAACAACGGTGACGCCTTCTCGAACTCGGCGAGCTCGGCGAGCAGTTCGGCGGGGGTGCGGGGGCCGGGCTTGTCGAGGCAGTCGACGGCGTTCCTGGCCATGGTGGGATCGACGTCGTCCTCGGGGGCGCCCGCGCCGGGGACCGGGAGCCGCCCGCCTCGCCGCTCCTGCCCCTGGGACTGTTCCTGCACCTGCACCTGCTCCA
>NZ_JAIXMK010000152.1:0-19702 GCF_020328095.1 Streptomyces sichuanensis | reverse complement strand
GCTGCGGTACGGGCGGCGGCTGCGGCCCGTGCGGTGACGGCGGCGCGGCGGATGCGGGTGCGGGTGCGGGTGCGGCGGCCGAGCCGGCGCCGGCGGGCGAGGCCCGTTCGGACCTGGTCGCCGTGCGCCGCCGGGGCGCGGGAACGGACCTGCCGCCCAATGCCTGAGCCGCTCACCGCGAGTGACCTGCTCGCCCTGGACAAGCAGCACGTGTGGCATCCGTACGGTCCGATGCCCGGCCGGGTCGATCCGCTGGTGGTCGAGTCCGCGTCCGGCGTCCGGCTGCGGCTGGCCGGGGAGGCCCACGGCTCGCGCGAGCTGGTCGACGGCATGTCGTCCTGGTGGTCGGCGATCCACGGCTACAACCACCCGGTGCTCAACGCCGCCGCCCAGGACCAGCTGGGGCGGATGAGTCATGTGATGTTCGGCGGGCTCACCCACGAGCCCGCCGTGCGGCTGGCCGCCAAGCTGGTGGAGATCACGCCCGAGGGGCTGGAGCACGTCTTCTTCTCCGACTCCGGCTCGGTGTCGGTCGAGGTGGCCCTGAAAATGTGCCTCCAGTACTGGCGGTCGGCCGGAAAGCCGCACAAGCAGCGCCTGCTGACCTGGCGCGGCGGCTATCACGGCGACACCTGGCAGCCGATGTCGGTGTGCGACCCGGACGGCGGCATGCACGCGCTGTGGTCCGGTGCGCTGCCCGAGCAGATCTTCGCGGACGCACCGCCGACCGGCTTCGACGCCGAGGTCGATCCGGCGTACGCGGCGCACGTGCGGGAGCTGATCGCGCGGCACGCCGACGAGCTGGCCGCGGTGATCGTCGAGCCTGTGGTGCAGAACGCGGGCGGCATGCGCTTCCACTCCCCCGGCCATCTGCGGATGCTGCGCGAGGCGTGCGACGAGTACGACGTGCTGCTGATCCTCGACGAGATCGCCACCGGCTTCGGCCGTACGGGCGCGCTCTTCGCGGCGGATCACGCGGGGATCACCCCCGATGTGCTGTGTCTGGGCAAGGCGCTCACCGGCGGCTATCTGACGATGGCGGCGACGCTGTGCACGACACGGGTGGCGGAGGGCATTTCCCGGGGCGAGGTCCCGGTGCTCGCGCACGGCCCGACGTTCATGGCCAACCCGCTGGCGGCGGCGGTCGCCTGCGCGTCCCTCGACCTGCTGCTGTCCCAGGACTGGCAGGCGGAGGTCAAGCGGATCGAGGCCGGCCTGCTCGACGGTCTGGCCGGGGCGGCGGAGTACCCGGGGGTCCGCGACGTACGGGTGCTCGGCGCGATCGGCGTCGTCCAGCTCGATCACGAGGTGGACATGGCGGCGGCGACCCGGGCGGCGGTGCGCGAGGGAGTGTGGCTGCGGCCGTTCCGCGACCTCGTCTACACCATGCCGCCCTATGTCACGGGCGACGAGGACCTGGCCCGGATCTGTGCGGCGGTGCGCGCCGTCGCCCGCGAGGGCTAGAGCGAAACGCCGTCCGCGCAGGGCTGGCGGCGCAGGACCGGCGCCTGCCGCGCGTGCGGCGGTGCCCTGGTGGAACGGAGGGGACGTCATGTCGGTCATGGTGGTCACGGGGACGGGCACGGAGGTCGGCAAGACCGTGGTGACGGCCGCCGTGGCGGCGGCGGCGCTGGCCGCCGGACGTTCGGTGGCGGTGCTCAAACCCGCCCAGACCGGGGTCGGCCCGGACGAGCCGGGGGACGTCGCGGAGGTGCTGCGGCTCGCGGGGCCCGTGACCGGTACGGAACTGGCCCGATTCCCCGAGCCGTTGGCGCCCGCTACGGCCGCCCGGCGGGCGGGCCTGCCGCCCGTGCGGCCGCAGGAGATCGCGCGGGCGGCGGCCGGGCTGGCCGCCTCCCACGACCTGGTGCTGGTCGAGGGCGCGGGCGGGCTGCTGGTCCGGCTGGACGACGCCGGTGCGACGCTCGCGGACGTGGCCGGGCTGCTGGACGCGCCGGTGCTGGTCGTCGCCCAGGCGGGTCTGGGCACGCTCAACACCACCGAGCTCACCGCCGAGGCGCTGCGTTCGCGGGGGCTGCACTGCACGGGCGTGGTCATCGGCAGCTGGCCGGCCGACCCGGACCTGGCCATGCGCTGCAACCTGGCCGACCTGCCGGAGGTGGCCGGGGCGGGACTGCTGGGCGCGGTGCCGGAGGGGGCGGGCGCGCTGCGTCCGCAGGACTTCCGCGAGGCGGCGCCGTCCTGGCTGACGCCGGAGCTGGGCGGCACCTGGGACGGTGCGGAGCCCTGCGGGGCGTTCCGCTGATCCGGGAGCGCAGGGGAGGGAAGCCCCGTCCCTGGGAAGAATCGACGTAGCCGTCGTATTCCCGGCCCCGGGAAGGGGTATGACATGCCGTTCCGCAGCACCAGAACGCCGCACGACGTGGTGCATCACCCGCTCTTCGCCCGCCTCTACGCGAGGCTGAGCCCGGTCGTGGACGAGCGCGCGGGCGTCGGGGCCCACCGGCAGGCGCTGCTGACCGGCCTGTCCGGGCGGGTCATCGAGATCGGCGCCGGCAACGGGCTGAACTTCCCCCACTACCCCGGCACCGTCTCGGAGGTGGTGGCCATCGAGCCGGAGCGCCGGCTGCGGCGGCTGGCGGTGGAGGCGGCGGTCCGGGCGGGGGTGCCGGTGGACGTGGTCCCGGGCGCCGCCGAGGCGCTGCCGGTCAAGAGCGAGGCGTTCGACGCGGCCGTGGTGTCCCTGGTGCTGTGCTCGGTGCGGGATGTGCGGCGTTCGCTGGCGGAGCTGCGGCGGGTGCTGAAGCCGGGCGGTGAGCTGCGCTTCTTCGAGCACGGCATCGCGCAGGGGCGGGTGCTGGCGCAGGTGCAGCGGTCGCTGGACCGCACGGTGTGGCCGCTGGTGTTCGGCGGTTGTCACACGGCCCGCGATCCGCTGGCGTCCATCGAGGCGGCCGGCTTCGAGATGGGGGACTACCGACGGCTGCGGGTGCCGCGCACCAGGGTGCCCGTGCCGTCCTCACCGTGCGTGCTGGGGGTGGCGCGGAGGCCGGCCGAGCCGGGGCCGTGAGCCGGTTCCGGACGGCCTCGGTCGGGTGAGTTCCCTCACGAACGCGTGCACCCCACAATAAGCGGAGTCACCCTCCGGTACGTTGATCGTCAACGACACTCCAGGGGGTTCGCCATGTCCCGTCCGTTCCGTTTCGCCGTCAACATGCTCGACACCGGCTCGTCCGCCGCATGGCGTGCCAAGTGCCGCAAGGCCGAGGCCATGGGCTACGACGTCATCCTCGTGCCGGACCACCTCGGCATGCCCGCCCCGTTCCCCTCGCTGGTGGCCGCCGCGGAGGCCACGGAGCGGCCGCGGGTGGGCACGTTCGTGCTCAACGCCGGGTTCTGGAACCCGGCGCTGCTCGCCCGCGAGGTGGCCACCACCGACCAGCTGACCAGCGGCAGGCTGGAGTTGGGGCTGGGCACCGGCTACGCCAGGGCCGAGCACGACGGCGCCGGCCTGCCGTTCGGCTCGCCCCGCGAGCGGGTCGACCACCTGGAGCGCACGATCACCGAGCTCGACCGGCTGCTGGGCGATCCGGAGCACCGGCCGGCGACCGCACAGTCGCCGCGTCCCCCGCTGCTGCTCGGCGGGAACGGCAACCGGGTGCTGCGGCTGACGGCGCGCCACGCGGACATCGCCGCCTTCACCGGGGCGCAGACGGGGCCCGACGGCACCCTGCGGCTCATCAGCCCGTCCGCGCTGGAGGAGCGTGTGGCGGCCTACCGCGGCTTCGCGGCCGGCCGCAGCACGCCCGCCGAGCTGAACTACCTGGTGCAGCGGGTGGAGGTCGGCGGCGACGGGCTCGCCAGGGCGCACGAGCTCGCCGCCCTCGCCCCGGACTTCCCGGCGGAGGAGCTGCTGGAGCACCCTGCCGTGCTGGCCGGCACCGCACGCGAGATCGCCGAACGCGTGCGCGGCCACCGCGAGCGCTACGGCTTCACCTACTTCACGGTCCTGGAACCCTTCATGGACGCGTTCGCCCCGGTGATCGAGGAACTCCGGAGCTGATCCGCCTGCGCCCCGGGAGCCGGTCCGGCCCTCGCCTCCGGCTCCGGGAGCTTGTCTGGCCTTCGCCTTCGGCTCCGGAAATGATCCGGCTTTCACTTTGCCCGTCCTTTACCCTGGACGGACACAGGCCCGGCCACGGGCCGTCGAGACCCTCAGTGAAAGGTGTGAGCGTCCGCCCATGGGCGAGCCCCCCAGTAGTCCCCGGAGCCGACATCGCGCGGTCCTTCCGTCCCTGCCCGATCATGGGACGGAGGTGAACCGATGACCGAAGTCCTCCTCCTGGTGCTGGCCGTGCTGCTGACGCTCGCCTGTGCCGTGTTCGTCGCTGCGGAGTTCTCCCTCACCACCGTCGAGCGCGCCGAGCTCGAACGGGCGGTCGACAGCGGCGAACGCGGCGCGGAAGGCGCCCTGAAGGCCGTGCGGAGCCTGACCTTCCAGCTCTCCGGGGCCCAGCTCGGCATCACCGTCACCGGCCTGATCATCGGCATGATCTCCAAGCCGTCCATCGCGGCACTGCTGACGGGGCCCGCCGAGGCCCTCGGCCTGCCGCCCTCGGCCGCCTCCTCCACGGCCCTGGTCCTGGGCACCGTGCTCTCCACGGTCGTCCTCATGGTCGTCGGCGAGCTCGTCCCCAAGAACTGGGCGATCTCGCGCCCGCTGCCGGTGGCGAAGAAGGTCGCGGGCCCGCAGCGGGCGTTCAGCGCGGCCTTCCGCCCGCTGATCCGCCACCTGAACAACAGCGCCAACCACGTCGTGCGCCGCATGGGCCTGGAGCCCGCGGAGGAGCTGGCCACCGCGCGCGGCCCCCAGGAGCTCGCCGCGCTGGCCCGCCACTCCGCCAAGGAGGGCGCCCTGGAGGCGGACACCGCCGAGCTGTTCGTGCGGACCCTCAACCTCGCCGGCCTCACGGCCGAGAACGTCATGACCCCCCGCGTGCAGGTCATCGCGCTCGACGCCCGGGCCACGGCCGAGGACGTCGCCAACGCCACCCGGGCCACCGGCCTGTCCCGCTTCCCCGTCTACCGCGGCAGCCTGGACACGGTCATCGGCATCGCCCACATCAAGGACGTGCTGACCATAGCCGCCGACCAGCGCCTCCACCGGCCCGTCACCACGCTGCTGCGCCAGCCGATGCTCGTCCCGGAGTCGCTGACCGTCGACCGGCTGCTGGACCGCTTCTCCGCCAAGCGCAGCATGGCCGTCGTCATCGACGAGTACGGCGGCACGGCCGGCGTCGTCACCCTGGAGGACATCATCGAAGAGGTCGTCGGCGAGGTCCGCGACGAACACGACCCGCAGGAGCTGCCCGACCTGGCACCGGCCGGCACGGACGACGAGGGCCGCAAGCAGTACGACGCGGACGGCGCCGCCCGCACCGACCATCTGGAGCACATCGGGCTGCGGGCGCCGGACGGCCCGTACGAGACCCTGGCCGGCCTGGTGGCCGCCGCCCTCGGCCGCATCCCCGTGGAGGGCGACACCGTCGAGGTCGCCGGCTGGCGCATCGAGGTCACCGACGCCGGCGGCCGGCGCGCGGCCCGGGTGCTGCTCACGGCCCCCGCCGCGCCCGGCGCCGACGACGCCCGCCCCGGTGAGGAGGCCGGCCGATGACCGCGGTCCAGCTGTTGATCGGGCTGGCGACGCTGGTCGCCAACGCCTTCTTCGTGGGCGCGGAATTCGGCATGATCTCCGTGCGCCGGGGCCAGATCGAGCCGTACGCGGACGCCGGCGACCGGCGCGCCCGCAGCGTGCTGTGGGGCCTGCGGCACATCTCGGCGCTGATGGCCGCGGCACAGCTCGGCATCACCCTGTGCACGCTGGTGCTGGGCGTGGTCGCCGAGCCGGCCATCGCCCACCTGCTGGAGCCGCTCTTCCACGCCGTGGGCCTGCCGCAGGGGCTCGTCCATCCGGTGTCGTTCGTGATCGCGCTGTCCGTCGCGACGTACCTGCACATGCTCTTCGGCGAGATGGTGCCGAAGAACATCGCCCTCGCCGAGCCGGTGCGCACCGCCCTGCTGCTGGGCCCGCCGCTCGTGACGCTGGCGCGCGCCCTGCGCCCGTTCGTCTTCGCGATCAACCGGCTGGCCAACGGCGTGCTGAAGCTGCTGCGGGTCGAGCCGAAGGACGAGGTGGCGGCGGTCTTCTCGGACGACCAGCTCGCCCGCATGGTGGCCGACTCCAGCGAGGCCGGCCTGCTGGACGAGCGGGCCACCGCCCGGCTGCGCGACGCGCTCGGCCTGGGCAAGCGCCCGGTCGAGGACGTGGTGCTGCCCATCGAGCGCGTGGTCGCCGCCCGTTTCGGGGTGACCCCCGACGAGCTGGAACGGCTCGCCGCCTCCACCGGGTTCTCCCGCTTCCCCGTGGTCGACGACGCCGGGCGCATCCTGGGCTACCTGCACGTCAAGGACGCCCTCGACGCTACCTCGCGCGAGACACCCTTCCCGCTGCGCCGCATGCGCCCGATCGCCCGGGTGCGGGCCGACACCCCGCTGGACGACGTGATCGGGGCGATGGGCCGCACCGGCGCCCACCTGGCCGCGGTCATCGGCGAGGACGACCGCCTGGCCGGCCTGGTCACCCTGGAGGACGTCCTGCGCCAGCTGGTCGGCCTGCGGCAGTGATCCCGTCCCCGGGCCGGTGCCCCCGGCCCGGGGACGGCAGCGGTAGGATCACGGCGCCATGCCGATGAATGCCACGTACACGCACACCAGCTTCGTCGCCGTCGGCGACTCCTTCACCGAGGGCATGTCCGACGGCCTGCCGGACGGTTCCTACCGCGGCTGGGCCGACCTCCTCGCCGCCCGCCTCGCCGCCCGGACGCCAGGCTTCCGCTATGCGAACCTCGCGGTGCGCGGCAAGCTGATCGGTCAGATCGCCGACGAGCAGGCCGCCCCGGCCGCCGCCATGGGCGCGGACCTGGTGACGCTCGTGGGCGGGCTCAACGACGTGCTGCGGCCGCAGTGCGACGTGGACCTGGTGTGCGCGCGGCTCGCCGAGGCGGCGGACCTGCTGGCCCCGAGCTGCCGGCAGCTGGTGCTGATGCGCAGCCCCGGCCGGCGCGGACCGGTGCTGGAGCGCTTCCGGCCCCGCATGGAGCAGCTCTTCGGCTTCATCGACGAGCTGGCCGGGCGGCACGACGCCGTGGTCGTCGACCTGTTCTCGTCCGAGGCCCTGGGCGACTCCCGGCTGTGGGCCGAGGACCGGCTGCACCTGAACGCCGAGGGCCACCGGCGGGTGGCCGAGGCGGTGTGGCAGGCGCTCGGCCACGCGCCGGAGTCCGACTGGCGCGAGCCGCTGCCCCCGCTCGTACGCCCCGGCTGGGCCGCCCGCCGCACCTCGGACCTGCGCTTCGCCCGTGAGCACCTGGCCCCGTGGATCGGCCGCCGCCTGACGGGCCGCTCCTCGGGCGACGGGCGTCCGCCCAAGCGCGCCGAGCTGCTGCCCTTCGAGTCGCTCCCGCTGCCCGGGAACGGGTCGCCGCTTCCGTAGCGCGCCTTTCGTAGCAAGCCACAAACCGGGGTGCTGTCCGGATCTGCGCGAACCGCCAGTAGACTTTCGCCACGTGACTGCAAAGCCCCGCATCCCCAATGTCCTGGCCGGCCGCTACGCCTCCGCGGAGCTCGCCGTGCTGTGGTCCCCCGAGTACAAGGTGACGCTGGAGCGGCGGCTGTGGCTCGCCGTGCTCCGCGCGCAGAAGGACCTGGGGATCGAGGTGCCGGACGCCGCCCTCGCCGACTACGAGCGGGTCCTGGACCAGGTCGACCTGGCCTCGATCGCCGAGCGCGAGAAGGTCACCCGGCACGACGTGAAGGCCCGCATCGAGGAGTTCAACGCCCTCGCCGGCCACGAGCACGTGCACAAGGGCATGACCTCCCGCGACCTCACCGAGAACGTCGAGCAGCTGCAGGTCCGGCTCTCCCTGGAGCTGGTGCGCGACCGCGTCGTCGCCGTCCTGGCCCGGCTCGGGAAGCTGGCGGCCGAGCACGCCGAGCTCGTCATGGCGGGCCGCTCGCACAACGTCGCCGCGCAGGCCACCACGCTCGGCAAGCGCTTCGCCACCACAGCCGACGAGCTGCTGGTCGCCTTCGCCCGCACCGAGGAGCTGCTCGGCCGCTACCCGCTGCGCGGCATCAAGGGCCCGGTCGGCACCGCCCAGGACATGCTCGACCTGCTCGGCGGCGACGCCGCGAAGCTCGACGAGCTGGAGCAGCGGATCGCGGCCCACCTAGGCTTCGCCCACGCCTTCACCTCCGTCGGCCAGGTCTACCCGCGCTCGCTCGACTACGACGTGGTCACCGCGCTGGTCCAGCTGGCCGCCGCGCCCTCCTCGCTCGCCAAGACGATCCGCCTGATGGCCGGTCACGAGCTGGTCACCGAGGGGTTCAAGCCCGGCCAGGTCGGTTCGTCCGCCATGCCGCACAAGATGAACACCCGCTCCTGCGAGCGCGTCAACGGCCTGATGGTCATCCTGCGCGGCTACGCGTCCATGACCGGCGAGCTGGCGGGCGACCAGTGGAACGAGGGCGACGTCTCCTGCTCGGTGGTGCGCCGCGTGGCGCTGCCGGACGCGTTCTTCGCGCTCGACGGCCTGCTGGAGACCTTCCTGACCGTGCTCGACGAGTTCGGCGCCTTCCCGGCCGTCGTCGCCCGTGAGCTCGACCGCTACCTGCCCTTCCTCGCCACCACCAAGGTCCTCATGGGCGCGGTGCGGGCCGGGGTCGGCCGCGAGGTCGCCCACGAGGTCATCAAGGAGCACGCCGTGGCCTCGGCGCTGGCGATGCGCGAGCAGGGCGCCGAGCGCAACGAGCTGCTCGGCAAGCTGGCCGCCGACGAGCGCATCCCGCTCGACCGTGCCGGGCTCGACGCGCTGATGGCCGACAAGCTGTCCTTCACCGGCGCGGCCGGCGACCAGGTGGCCTCCGTGGTCGCCCGGATCGAGGAGATCGCCAAGCGCCACCCGGAGGCGGCCGCCTACGCCCCCGGAGCGATCCTCTGACCCGCTCGTTCACGCGCGAGGAGCTGGAGGCCGCCCGCGACCGTCTCGTACCGGACGTGGTCGCGGACGGCCTCCGCGTCCTTTTCTGCGGCATCAACCCGGGCCTGATGTCGGCCGCCACCGGCCATCACTTCGCCCGCCCGGGCAACCGCTTCTGGCCCGCCCTGCACGCCTCGGGCTTCACGCCGCGGCAGCTGAGCCCGGCGGAGGAACGGGAACTGCTCGACCACGGGCTGGGCATCACCAACGTCGTCGCCCGGGCCTCCGCACGCGCCGACGAGCTGAGCCCCGTGGAGTTCCGCGAGGGCGGGCGGGTTCTCGTCGAGAAGGTGAAGCTGCTGCGGCCCCGCTGGCTGGCGGTCGTGGGTGTCACCGCCTACCGCGTCGCCTTCGAGGACAAGGGCGCGAGGATCGGCCCGCAGGAGCGGACGATCGGCGACACCCGGATCTGGGTGCTGCCCAACCCCAGCGGGCTCAACGCCCACTGGCCGCTGCCGAAGATGGCGGAGGAGTTCGGGCGGCTGCGCGCCGCCGCGGGCCGGGCCCCGTAGGCACCGCCGGGTGAGTCCCGTCACTCGCCGCTCCGCCGTGCACCGGATACGATCCGTGCAGGCAAAGGCCACGCAAAGCGAGGAGGCGGCACGTTGGGGCGGCTCACCGGCGGGGATCCGTCTCTCCTGCGGCGGATCAATTCGGCCGTCGTGCTGCACGCGCTGCGCGCTGCCCAGGCACCCACGCTCACCGACCTGGTCAAGGTGACGGGGCTGTCCCGGCCGACCGTCGAGGGCGTGGTCGAGGGGCTCATCGCCTCGGGGCTGGTGGTGGAGGCGGCCGCCGACGAGACCGCGGCACGCCGTCAGGGGCGCCCGGCGCGGCGCTTCCGCTTCCGGGTCGAGGCCGGCCATCTGCTCGGCATCGAGATCGGGCCGCACCGCATCGCGGCGCTGCTCGCGGACCTGCGCGGGCGCGTGGTGGGCTCGGCGCACGTGGAGGTCTCGGCCACGGCCCCCGCCGACGAACGCCTGGAGCACGTGCGCACCGCCGTCGCCGACCTCCTCAAGCGGGCCGGGGTGCCGCGCAGTTCGCTGCGCGCGGTGGGCGTGGCCACGCCGGGCATCGTGGAGGCGGACGGGACCGTGCGGCTGGGAACGGCGCTGCCGCAGTGGACCGGACTGCCGCTCGGGGAGCGGCTGCGGCGCTCGTTCCGCTGCCCCGTGCTGGTGGAGAACGACGCCAACGCCGCCGCCGTCGCCGAGCACTGGAAGGGCGCGGCGACCGCCTCCGACGACGTGGTGTTCGTGCTGGCGGGGCTGAGCCCGGGCGCCGGTTCGCTGATCGGCGGCCGCCTGCACCGGGGTTTCGGGGGCGCCGCCGGGGAGATCGGCGCGCTGCACCTGCTGGGACGGGAGGCCACCCCGGAGGAGGTGCTGTCCACCACCGGGGAGCCGCTGCACCCGCTCGACGAGGCGCAGGTGGCACGGGTGTTCACGCTGGCCGCGCAGGGCGACGAGCGGGCCCGGGCGGCCGTGGACCGCTATCTGCGCCGGCTGGTGCACGACGTGGCGGCGCTCGTGCTGGCCCTCGACCCGGAGCTGGTCGTGGTGGGCGGCTGGGCCGCCGGACTGAACGGCGTCCTGGAGCCGCTGCGCAACGAGCTGGCCCGCTACTGCCTGCGGCCGCCGCAGGTGGCGCAGTCGCTGCTGGGCGAGGCCGCGGTGGCGACGGGCGCGCTGCGGCTGGCCCTCGACCACGTGGAGGCGCAGCTCTTCGCGGTCGAGAGCTCGGTGACGGCGCGCCGCTGAGCGATCGTCAGCCCGCGAGGAGCTGGACGGCCGCGCCGCCGGCGTCCCCGAAGGTGAGCCGGCAGGTGTCGGCCCGGTAGGTGGCCACGGCGACGGCGGCGGTGCGGCCGCCGGAGACGTAGCGGGTGGTCACGAGGAGGACGGGGGCGCCGGGGAGCCGGTCGAGCTGCTTGGCGTCGTCGGCGCGGGCGGATCCGAGCTCCACGGCCCGCTCCTTGCCCTCCAGTTGCAGGTGCTGCAGCGCGCGCAGGACGGCGCGGGCACGGGCCGGGCCGGCGGGCGCGTCGATGGCGGCGAGGGCGGGCACGCTGCTCGCCGGGACGTAGAGCAGCTCCGCGGCGACGGGCTGGCCGCGGGTCTTGCGGGCGCGGCGCACGGTGTGGACGACCTGCCCGGGCTCGGTCTCCAGGAGCCGGGCGACCGCGGCGGGCGGCGCCTCCTCGGTGCTGTCGACGGGCTGCCAGGCGTCGGCAGCGGCGCCGGGCCAGGTGTGTTCGGCGTCGGCGACGGCCACTCCCATGCGGGGCGGGGCCACGGTGGTGCCGACGCCGCGGCGGCGCTGCAGCCGGCCCTCCAGCTCCAGCTGTTCGAGCGCCTGACGGAGCGTGGCACGGGCGACGCCGAAGCGGGCCGCGAGCTCGCGCTCGTTCGGCAGGATCTCTCCCACGGCGAACTCGGAGTCGAGTGCGTCACTGAGGACGGTCTTCAAGTGCCAGTACTTCGGCTCCGGCACCGATTCCAGCTGCGTGGTCCCCACCCTGATCCTCCGCAAAGGCTTTTTGCGCGCTTCTTTATTAAAGGTTGTTGCAGTATGCCTGCGACCATAGGGCGGCGGGGGCACTTGGTCAAGACCAATGACACCCCGCACCGGGCGTTGTCAGAGGGCTCGGGTACCGTCGGTAATCATCGGATCGCCATGAGCGGGAAAGAAGCGGGGGACGGGCGATGGAGCAGGTGCGAGAGCGCGTCACGGTGGTCACCGGGGGCAGCAGGGGCATCGGGGCGGCGGTGGCGCTGCGGCTGGCCCGCGCCGGGCACGCCGTGGGCATCGGCTACGAGCGGGCGCACGAGGCCGCGGAGAAGACGGCGGCCGCCGTGCGCGAGCACGGCGTCGACTGTGTGGCCGTTCAGGTGGACACCAGCGACGAGTCGCAGGTCGACGCCTTCTTCGACACCGTGCGGGACCGGCTCGGGCCGGTGACCGGCCTGGTCAACAACGCCGGGATCACGGGCCTGTTGGGCCGGTTCACCGAGACTCCGGTGGAGCGGATGCGCAGGGTCGTGGACGTCAATGTGCTGGGCGCGATGATCTGTGCCCGCCGGGCGGCCCTGGAGATGTCCACCCGTCACGGGGGTGGCGGTGGCGCCATCGTGAACATCTCGTCGGGTGCGGCGACGCTGGGCAGCCCCGGCGAGTACGTGCACTACGCGGCGAGCAAGGCCGCGGTGGACGCGCTCACCGTCGGGCTGTCCAAGGAGCTGGCCGCGGAGGGCATCCGGGTCAACTCGGTGCAGCCGGGGGCGGTCGTGACCGGCATCCACGCGTCGATGGGCGACGCGGAGCGGCCGTGGCGCATAGCCGACCGGATCCCCATGGGCCGCCCCGGGGAGCCGGAGGAGGTCGCGGGGGCGGTGGCCTGGCTGCTGTCGCCGGAGGCGTCGTACACCACCGGTGCGGTGCTGCGCGTGGCCGGCGGGTTGTGACCCGCCCCGGCGCGGCGCGGCGGCCGGCCGGGGCGCGGGGCCGTCAGGAGGCGAAGCCCGTCAGCTTGTCGGGGTTGCGGATGAGGTAGATCTCGGCGATGCGGCCGTCCACGATCTCGATGCTCATGAAGGTCTCGGGCCTGCCCTGGGAGAGCACCAGCAGCGCCGGGCTGCCGTTGACTTCGAGGAAGCGGACCTCCGGGTCGGGCAAGGGATTGCCTCCCACGGCCACGAGGAAGCGTCCGACCTTGTCGGCGGTCTCGATGACGCGTCGCGGGGCCTTGGCCTTGCCGCCGCTGTCGCTGACGAGGCGGACGTCGGGGGCGAGCAGGGCGAGCATGTCCTCGATGCTGCCGCCGGTGGCGGCGGCGAGGAAGCGCTCGGTCAGGTCGCGTTGGCGCACGGGGTCGACGTCGAAGCGCGGCCTGCGCTCGTCCACGTGGCGCCGGGCCCGGCCGGCGAGCTGGCGCACGGCCGCCTCCGAACGGTCGAGGACCTCGGCGATCTCCTGGTAGGGGAAGCCGAACGCCTCGCGCAGGACGAAGACGGCACGCTCCAGGGGGGAGAGCGATTCGAGGACGATGAGTACGGCGAGGGAGACCGAGTCGGCGAGCACCGCCCGTTCGGCGGTGTCGGGGACGGTCGTGCCGAGGTCGGTGGCGACGGGCTCGGGCAGCCACGGCCCGACGTACGCCTCGCGCCGCGCCTGCACCTGCCGGAGCCGGTCGACGGCCAGCCGGGTGGTGACGCGCACGAGATAGCCGCGCGGGTCGCGGACGGCCGTGCGGTCCGCGCCGGACCAGCGCAGCCACGCCTCCTGGACGACGTCCTCGGCGTCGGCGAACCGACCCAGCATGCGGTAGGCCACGCCGGTCAGCGTGGTGCGGTGTTCCTCGAAGGCGTCCAGGCCGGTGTCAGCTGCGTTCACACGTCCCATCCCACCCGAGGGGGGCGGGGATTGTCCACGTGAGGCGGCTCTCGTCCCGGCCGGCACGTTCACGGGTCTACCCCGCGGTAACCACTGCTGACATCCTGTCTCGTACGGAGCCCCACGGACGCGAGGAGCTGTGCCATGGCCGAGTCGATCTCCTTTTCCGCCGACACGCCTTCCGGGCCGCGCACGGTGGAGGTGGTGTACGAGCGGATCGGCGGCGGCGAGCCGCTGGTGCTGCTGCACGGCATCGGTCACCACCTGCAGGTCTGGGACCCGGTCGTCGGCATCCTCGCCGCCGAACGCGACGTGATCGCCGTCGACCTGCCGGGCTTCGGCCTCTCCCCCGGCCTGCCCGACGGCATCTCCTACGACCTGCGGGGCGTCGTCCCCGTGCTGGGCGCGCTCTTCGACGCCCTGGGCCTGGACCGGCCGCACGTCGCGGGCAACTCCCTCGGCGGTCTGCTCGCCCTGCAGCTCGGTCACGACAAGCGCGTGCGCAGCGTCACCGCCCTGTCCCCCGGCGGGTTCTGGAACGAGGCGGAGCGCCGCTACGCGTTCGGGATGCTCCTGGCCATGCGGCACGGCGCGCTGCGGCTGCCGGACCACACGGTGACCCGGCTGGCCCGCACCTCCGTGGGCCGGGCGGCCCTGGTCAGCCCCATCTACGCCCGGCCGGGCCGCCGTTCCCCCGACGCCGTCGTCGCCGAGACCCGGGCGCTGCGCGAGGCGACCGGCTTCGAGGCCACGCTCGCGGCCGGTCGCCGGCTCCGGTTCACCCGCGACGTGCCGGACGTTCCGGTCACCATCGGCTGGGGCACCAGAGACCGGCTGCTGGTGCGCGGCCAGGGCGTGCGGGCCAAGAAGGTGATCCCGTCCGCCCGGCTCGTGCGACTGCCCGGCTGCGGGCACTGTCCCATGAGCGACGACCCGGCGCTGGTGGCCCGCGTCATCCTCGACGGCTCGCGCTGACCGGAGTTCACGTCCCGTTCGGTTGCCGGGCACACGGGCCCGGTAGGAACGGTCCCGCACACGACGACGAGGACGACGGCCGGGGGCCGGGCACAGGAGGTTGGGCCGATGGGTTACGGAACCGGACCGGCGGTCGGCCGGCGGGCGGTGCTGCGCGGCTCGGCGGCCGTGGCGGGGGCGGCGGCCCTGCCGCCCCTGGCCGCGGCGCCCGCCCAGGCGCTGTCGGGACGGCCGGGCGCCGGCTGGGGCGTCCAGGCCGGGGACGTCACCGCGTCCTCCGGGCTGATCTGGGTGCGCTCGGACCGCAGGGCCCGGATGGTCGTGGAGACCTCGGCGACCGAGTCGTTCCGTTCGGCCCGCCGGCGGAACGGGCCGCTGGTCGGGCCGGACACGGACTTCACCGGCCGGACGGCCCTGCACGGCCTGCCGCCCGGCGAGCAGATCCATTACCGGGTGCTGCTCGCCGACCCGGACGACCCCCGGCGCACCGGCCGGCCGGTGTACGGCACGTTCCGCACGGCCCCGGCCGGCCGCCGGGACGTGCGCTTCGTCTGGTCGGGCGACCTCGCAGGCCAGGGCTGGGGCATCAACCCCGACCTCGGCGGCTACCGCATCTTCGAGCACATGCGCCGGCTGGACCCGGACTTCTTCCTGTGCAGCGGCGACACCGTCTACGCCGACGGCCCGATCCCCGCGACCATCGCCCTGCCCGGCGGCGGCACCTGGCGGAACATCACCACCGAGGAGAAGTCGAAGGTCGCCGAGACGCTCGCGGAGTTCCGCGGGGCGTTCCGGTACAACCTGCTGGACGACCACCTGCGGCGCTTCAACGCCCAGGTGCCGACCGTCGTGCAGTGGGACGACCACGAGGTGCGCAACAACTGGTACCCCGGCCAGATCCTCGACGACCCGCGCTACACGGAGAAGGACGTCGACGTGCTGGCGGCGCGCTCGCGGCGGGCCTTCTCCGAGTACTTCCCGCTCTCCACGCAGCGCCCCGACGGGGACGGCCGCGTCTACCGGGTGCTGCACCACGGCCCCCTGCTCGACCTCTTCGTCCTGGACATGCGCACCTACCGCAACGCCAACTCCCCCGGCAGACGCCCCGACGACACCCAGGGCATCCTGGGCGACCGCCAGCTCCAGTGGCTCAAGCGGGAGCTGGCCCGCTCGCGCGCGGTGTGGAAGGTGATCGCCTCGGACATGCCGCTGGGCCTGGTGGTCCCCGACGGGCCGGCGAACATCGAGGCCGTCGCCCAGGGCGACCCGGGGGCACCGCTCGGCCGCGAGCTGCAGATCGCCGAGCTGCTGCGGCACGTCAAGCACCGGCGGATCACCGGCACCGTGTGGCTGACGGCCGACGTCCACTACACCTCGGCCCAGCACTACGACCCCGCGCGGGCGGCGTTCCAGGACTTCGCCCCGTTCTGGGAGTTCGTGACGGGCCCGCTGAACGCCGGCGGCTTCCCGGCCGTGAAACTGGACGGCACGTTCGGGCCGGAGCAGCCCTTCGTCAAGGCGCCTGCCGTCGCGAACGTGCCGCCCGGGCAGGACAGCCAGTTCTTCGGCGAGGTCGCCATCGATGCGGAGAGCGGTGAGCTGACGGTGCGACTGCGCGACGAACGGGCGGCGGTGCTGTTCACCAAGGTGCTGCAGCCGGGGCGCGTCGGACAGTG
Organism: Streptomyces sichuanensis; assembly: GCF_020328095.1. NCBI lineage: Bacteria > Bacillati > Actinomycetota > Actinomycetes > Kitasatosporales > Streptomycetaceae > Streptomyces > Streptomyces sichuanensis. The sequence goes on along the minus strand of NZ_JAIXMK010000152.1, from coordinate 3,597 downwards.
ACGCCTCCCCCGCGCAGTGGGAAGGTGGTGGGCACCCGAAGCCGGCGCGAGGAAGGTGCGGTGCTGTGGCCGAAGAGGTGGACGTCGTCGTCATCGGCATGGGGCCGGGCGGCGAGCACGTGGCCGGGGAGCTCGCCGGAGCGGGGCTCGCGGTGGTGGGCGTCGAGGCGGAGCTGGTGGGCGGCGAGTGCCCGTACTGGGGGTGCGTGCCCAGCAAGATGATGATCCGCGCCGGGAACCTGCTGGCGGAGGGGCGGCGGGTGCCCGGCATGGCCGGCTCGGCCCGCGTCGGTGCCGACTGGGCGCCGGTGGCCGACCGGATCCGCGACGAGGCGACCGACGACTGGAACGACCGGGCGGCCGCCGAGCGCTTCACCAGCAGGGGTGGCCGCCTGGTGCGCGGGCACGGCAGGCTGGCCGGGCCGGGGTGCGTCGAGGTGAACGGCGAGGTGTTCCGGGCGCGGCGCGGCATCGTCCTCGCGACGGGCAGCCGGCCGCAGGTCCCGCCGGTGCCGGGGCTGGACGGGGTCCCCTACTGGACCAACCGGGGCGCGATCGCCGCGAAGGAACCGCCGGGCACGCTGCTGGTGCTCGGCGGCGGTGCGATCGGCCTGGAACTGGCCCAGGTCTACGCCCGTTTCGGCACCGGTGTCACGGTCGTGGAGGCCCTGGACGGCCTGATCCCGGCCGAGGAGCCGGAGGCGGGCGCATTGCTGGCCGGGGTGCTGCGCGAGGAGGGGCTGACCGTGCGGACGGGCGCGCGGGCGGCCGAGGTGCGGCACAGCGGCGACGCGTTCACCCTGGTGCTGGCGGACGGCTCGGAGCTGACGGGTGATCAGCTGCTGGTGGCCACGGGCCGCCGCGTGGACCTCGCGGCCGTGGGCGTGGACAGCGTGGGCCTGGACCCGGCCGCCCGCGCCCTGCGCACGGACGGGCAGATGCTGGCGGCGCCGGGGCTGTGGGGCGTCGGCGACGTGACCGGGCACGGCGCGTTCACGCATGTGGCGATGTACGAGGCGGACATCGTGATCCGGGCCGTGCTCGGCGAGCCGGGGCCGGACGCCGACTACCGCGCCCTGCCGCGGGTGACGTTCACCGACCCGGAGGTGGGGGCGGTGGGCCTGACCGAGAAGCAGGCCCGCGAGAAGGGCCTGCGGGTGCGGACGGGGCTGGCCCGGGTGCCGTCCTCGGCCCGCGGCTGGATCCACAAGGCGGGCAACGAGGGCCTGGTCAAGCTCGTCGAGGACGCCGACCGCGGCGTGCTGGTCGGCGCGACCACGGCCGGCCCGATGGGCGGCGAGGTGATGTACGGCCTGGCCGTGGCGGTCCAGGCCGGGGTACCGGTCGAGGCGCTGCGCCACATGATCTACGCGTACCCGACGTTCCACCGCGGCGTGGAGGACGCCCTGCGGGACCTGCGGGCCTGAGTGCCCGGGGCCGTGAGGCCCTCCCCGTTCCCCCGCCCGGCCGTAGGGCGTGAATCGTTCGAGATGCGGGCACAAGGGTCCTTTACCCGCAGGACACAGGACGTTCGTGATCACGCAACACGGCTCGGACAGTGTGGGGACATGACCGACGAGACCTTCGCGAAGAGCTCCGCCCGGCACCGCCACCACTGGCGCCGGGACCTGGTGGAACTGGCCGCCCTGTTCACGGCGGTCGCCACGGCGGACGCCGTCGCCGACACGGTGGTGCACGGGCCCGACGGCCCGGTGCTGCTCATCACCTCCGCCGGCGCGCTGCTCGCCACGGCCGCGTTCCACCTCTGGTGGTCCCGGCGCCGGGGGCACGCCCCGCCCCCGGCCGCCGCAGTGCCCGCAGCCGGCGCCGCCGCGCGGCCGGCTCCGGCCGAGGGCGGCACGGCCCTGTGGCGGATGCGGACGACCGTGCGCGACGAGCCGGGCAGCCTCGCCGCCCTGTGCCTGGCCCTGGCCGGCCGCCACGTCGACATACTCGCCCTGCAGACGCACCCCCTGGCCGACGGCACCGTCGACGAGCTGCTGCTGCGCGCCCCCGCCGCACTGACCCCGGCCGAGCTGGCCCTGGCCGCCGCGGACGGCGGCGGCCGGGAGAGCTGGCTGGAGCGGGCCGACGCCCACGACCTCGTGGACGCCCCCACCCGGATCCTGGGCCTCGCCACCCGCACCGCGCTCGACGCCGCCGAACTGCCGCTCGCCCTGCGCCAGCTGCTCGGCCGCTGCACCATCCACTCCATACCGGCCCGCTCCCCCCGCACCGGCGTCCCGGCCGAGCCCGTGCCCGAGGACGGGGTGTGGGAGGAGACGGTGCTGCGGCTGCGCGACCCCTCCGGCGGGTCGATCACCATCGAGCGCCCCTACCTGCCCTTCACCCCCACGGAGTTCGCCCGCGCCCGGGCGCTGGTCGAGCTCGACGCACGACTGGGCCCGCGCATACCTCCGCGCAGCGACGTCCTCACGCTCCCCGAGGGCAATGCGATCACGGTCCGCCGCGCCGGCGCCGACGACGTCGACGCCGCGCGGCAGATGCACGAGCGCTGCTCCCCGGCGACGCTCAACCGCCGCTACCACGGCCCGGTCGGCGACGCCGACCGCTACCTCCGCCACCTCCTCGGCCCCCGCTTCGGCCGCACCCTGGCGGCCTACACAGCCTCCGGCCGGCTCGTCGCGCTGGGCCACCTGCTGTGGGACGGCGACGAGACCGAGGTCGCGCTGCTCGTCGAGGACGAGTGGCAGCGGCGCGGCGTCGGCGGCGAGCTGCTCCGCCGGCTGATCGCCATGGCCGGCGAGGCGGGCTGCGAGAGCGTCTACGCCGTCACGACGGCTTCCAACACCGGCATGGTCGCCGCCATGCGCGCCCTGGACCTCCCGCTGGGCTACCAGATCGAGGAGGGCACGCTCGTCATCACCGCCCGCCTCGCCCCCAAGGCCGCGCGCACCGCGTCGCGGGCGGCGTCCCGCAGGGCGGACGGCTGACGGGAAAAATCCCCTGACGCGGCCGCCTCCGGCGTACGAGGATGGGCGGATGCCGAACACCACGAACACCCCGCTGCCCCGCCAGGTCGCCGACTCCTACGTCGAGGCGTTCACCCGGCTCGATCCCATCGCCGGCACCTATCTGGGCGTCGCGGAGTGCGGGCCGGAGCTGCCGGACTTCTCCCCGGCCGGGCAGCGGGCCCTGGCCGGCCTGGCCCGTACGACGCTGCAGGAGCTGACCGAGGCCGAGGCGCGGCCAGGGGCGGACGCCGAGGCCGAGCGGCGCTGCGCCCGGCTGCTGCGCGAGCGGCTGACCGCCGGGCTCGCCGTCCACGACGCGGGCGAGCACCTGCGGACGGTGAGCAACATCCACTCGCCGCTGCACTCGGTGCGCGAGGTGTTCACCATCATGCCCGCGGAGACCGAGGACGACTGGTCGGTGATCGCGCAGCGGCTGCGCGCGGTGCCCGCGGCCCTCGACGGCTACCGCGCCTCCCTGGCCGAGGGCATGGGCCGCGGCCTGCCGGGCGGCCCGCGCCAGGTCACCACCGTGCTCGGACAGTTGGAGCAGTGGATCGGCACGGACGGGGGCTGGTTCGCCGAGTTCACGGCCGCCGGGCCGAAGGAGCTGCAGGAGGAGCTG
>NZ_JAIXMK010000151.1:0-2943 GCF_020328095.1 Streptomyces sichuanensis | reverse complement strand
GCCGAAGGAGCTGCAGGAGGAGCTGACCGGGGCCGCCGCCGTGGCGACGGGCGCCCTCGCCGTGCTGCGCGACTGGCTGCGCGACGTCTACGCCCCGGCCGTCGAGGGCGCGCCGGACGTGGTGGGACGGGAGCGGTACGCCCGCTGGTCGCGCTACTGGAACGGCACCGACCTCGACCTGGACGAGGCGTACGCGTACGGCTGGGCCGAATACCACCGCCTCCTCGGTGAGATGCGGAAGGAGGCGGAGAAGATCCTGCCCGGCGCGAAGACGCCCTGGGAGGCGCTGGCCCACCTCGATGTGCACGGCACGCACATCGAGGGCGTCGAGGAGACGCGCATCTGGCTGCAGGAGCTGATGGACGAGGCCATCGCGGCACTGGATGGCACGCACTTCGAGCTGGCCGAGCGCGTCCGGCGCGTGGAGTCCCGCATCGCCCCGCCCGGCGGCGCGGCGGCCCCGTACTACAGCCAGCCCTCGGAGGACTTCTCCCGGCCCGGCCGCACCTGGCTGCCCACCATGGGCGAGACCCGCTTCCCCGTCTACGACCTGGTGTCGACGTGGTACCACGAGGGCGTCCCCGGCCACCACCTGCAGCTCGCGCAGTGGGTGCACGTGGCGGACCGGCTCTCGCGCTACCAGGCCACGATCGGCATCGTCAGCGCCAACTGCGAGGGCTGGGCGCTGTACGCGGAGCGCCTCATGGACGAGCTGGGCTTCCTCACCGACCCCGAGCGCCGGCTGGGCTACCTGGACGCCCAGATGATGCGCGCCACGCGTGTGATCATCGACATCGGCATGCACCTGGAGCTGGAGATCCCGGAGCACTCCCCGTTCCACCCGGGCGAGCGCTGGACGCCGGAGCTGGCGCAGGAGTTCTTCGGCCTGCACAGCGGCCGCCCGGCCGACTTCGTCGAGAGCGAGCTGGTCCGCTACCTCGGCATGCCGGCCCAGGCCATCGGCTACAAGCTCGGCGAACGCGCCTGGCTCACCGGCCGCGAGGCCGCCCGCGCCGCGCACGGCGAGGCGTTCGACGCGAAGTCCTGGCACATGGCCGCCCTCTCCCAGGGCTCCCTGGGCCTGGACGACCTGGTGGCGGAGCTGTCGGCGCTGTGAGGTCCGCCGGGCCGGGCAGCCACCGCTCGCCCGGCCCGGCCTTCCCGGCGCACGGTCCTCGTCGTGCGGGCCGTGGCCGTCAGCAGCCGCAGTCCCCGTCGGCCGGTGCGGTCAGGGGGTCCGGGGGAAGCTGCCGGGTGCCTTCCCAGGTCTCGACCTCGTAGCCCTCGCGGATCCAGTACTCGATGCCGCCGAGCATCTCCTTGACGCGGTAGCCGAGGCGGGCCAGGGCCAGGGCGGCGCGGGTGGCGCCGTCGCAGCCGGGGCCCCAGCAGTAGACGACGACGGGGACGGCCGGGTCCAGCAGACCGGCCGCCAGCTCCGGGATCTGCGCGGTCGGCAGGTGGACGGCGCCGGGGACGTGGCCCTGGTCCCAGGCCGGGGTGGAACGGGAGTCGACCACCGCGAAGTCCGCGTGGCCGGAGGCCAGGGCGGCGTGGACGTCGGCCACGTCGGTGTGGAAGGCGAGCCGGGAGGCGAAGTAGGCCGCCGCCTCACCGGGCGCGGCGGGCGGAACGGCGAGGACGGAGCTGGGCGTCTGCGGGGCGGCGGTTGCTGTCATGGCAGTAAATCTATGGCCCCCGCTCCCCCGCGAGAACGGACTATCCCCGGGAAAACTCTTGATGGACCGGGGATTCCACTGCTAGACATCGCCCATGACCGGCTATTCCCCCGACGCCACCGACTGGCGCATACTCGACGCCCTGCAGAGCAACGGACGTCTCGGCTACGCCGAGTTGGCGCGCACCGTGAACATGTCCTCCAGCGCCGTGACCGAGCGCGTCCGCCGGCTGGAGGAGGCCGGGATCATCAGCGGCTACACCGCCGTGCTGGACCCCGAACGGCTCGGCATGGCGGTGCTCGCCTTCGTGCGGCTCCGGTACCCGAACGGAAACTACAAGCCCTTCCACGACCTGCTGGCCACGACGCCGGAGATCCTCGAAGCGCACCACGTCACGGGCGACGACTGCTTCGTCATCAAGGTCACCGCGCGCTCCATGCGCCATCTGGAGGAGGTCGCGGGCCGGATCGGGGCGCTCGGCTCGGTGACCACCAGCGTGGTCTACTCCTCGCCGCTGCCCCGTCGCGCCCTCAGCCCGCACTCCCCGCCGTCCGGTGCCTGACCGCGGACCCCGAGCGCTCCTTGACCACCTGGAGCTGGGCCGGGACGCGCTGCCGCAGGTCGGCGACGTGGCTGACGATGCCGACGGTGCGGTCGCGCTCGCGCAGTGAGTCCAGCACGTCGAGGACCTCGTCGAGGGTCTGCTCGTCGAGGCTGCCGAAGCCCTCGTCGATGAAGAGGGTGTCGAGCCGGGTGCCGCCCGCCTCCTCGGTGACCACGTCGGCCAGACCGAGGGCCAGGGCCAGGGAGGCGAAGAACGTCTCGCCGCCGGAGAGGGTCGCGGTGTCCCGCTCGCTGCCCGTCCAGGCGTCGACGACGTGCAGGCCGAGGCCGGAGCGGGTCCGCCCCCCGCTCCGGGCGTCGGAGTGGACGAGGGTGTAGCGGCCGGCCGACATGCGCTGCAGGCGGGCGGTCGCGGCGGCCGCCACCTGTTCGAGCCGGGCGGCCAGGACGTACGACTCCAGGCGCATCTTCCGCTCGTTGCGGGCCGACGTGCCCGCGGCGAGCGAGGCGAGCTCCGCCACCCGGTGGTACTCCTCGCGCAGCGGCGCGAGCCGGCGGGCGTCGGCCTCCGCCTCGGCGGAGAGCCGGTCGAGGTCCTCGCAGCGGGTGCGGGCCGTGGCCTCGTCGGTGGAGGCCCGGCGCAGCGCCGCCGTCGCGGCGCCGACGGCGGCCTGGGCGGCCTGCGGGTCGGCGGGCGGCC